>JAHJJB010000005.1 GCA_018823005.1 Pseudomonadota bacterium
AACGGCTCCGTGAGCACGACCCATTTGGGGCTGCCCGGATTTCATGGATGCGGATATGCCGCCGTTGACGAAGGGCATGGAATTATTTCTGCGGTTCGCATACGCACCCATACCCAAACAATTTGAACGAGCTCCAATCGGAACATTATTCTGACAATCACTATAATCGTTTGCCTTGTTCAAGTTGATCTGAATTATCGGGGCACAGTTTTTCCCGGCTTCAATATCCAAAATTTCTGTATCTCTGTACATCGAATTATTATTGTTTGCTATTCCGAATGAATGCGGTTTTAAGCAGAACTGATATTCACGAGCTCAATACAACCGGTGAGAAAATCATGGTAACAAAAAAATCCAAAACAAAGCAGCAACTGATTCTTGAGATAGAAGAGCTTCGAAAGAGCCTGGATGTTATGGAACGGCGCATGCAGGCGGGTGCCGGCGAACTGCGCCGCTGTGCTGAAGCGCGTCTGAAAGAGAAAAAGGATGGGCAGGCCGGGGAAATTGCTACGCCTCTTTCGGCGTTAAACACGCAACAGGTCGTACAGGAATTGCAGATCCATCAGATCGAATTGAAGATGCAGAACGAAGAACTTTGCACTGCGCAGGCGGAACTGGAAGCGTCGCGGGCTCGCTATTTCGACCTCTATGATCTGGCTCCGGTGGGTTATTGTACCGTCAGTGAAAAGGGAATGATTCTGGAAGCCAACCTTACCGCTGCCTCCATGCTGGGTTTGGACAGGAGCGCTGTGGTCATGCAGCCAATATCCCGGTTCATTTTTAAAGAGGATCAGAGCATCTACTACCTGAAACGCAAGCAGCTCTTTGAGACCGGTGAACCGCAGGCATGCGAACTGCGTATGATGAAAAAAGACGGAACGATATTCTGGGGGCAACTGGTGGCGATCGGTGCGCAGGATGCCAACGGCGAGCATGTTTGCCGTGTCGCGCTGAGCGTAATCACCGAGCGCAAGTTGGTCGAGAAAGCGCTGCAAGAGCGGGTTAGGGAACTGAGCTGTCTATACAGTATCTCGGCTCTAAGAGAGTTGCCGGGCATAACATTGGATGAAGTTTTGAAGAGAATCATCGTTCTCATCCCTCCGGCCTGGCAGTTTCCCGAAATAACTGCGGCCCGCATCGTAATTGATGGTCAGAGATTTAAGACGCAAAACTTCCGTAAAACGTCCTGGATGCAGACCCGTGAAATCATTGTGAATGGCAAGCCGGTCGGACAGGTGGAAGTATGCTATCTGGAGCAACGGCCGGCAAGCAAGGAAGGACCATTTTTGATAGAGGAGCGACATTTGCTCAATGCCATAGCCGAGAGAATTGGCCGTATCGTCGAGCGGATGAAGCTGGAGGACGCACTGCGGGAGAGTGAAGAATTTGCCAGATGTGTGATCGAGAGCAGTAAAGACTGTATCAAAGTCCTGGATTTGGAGGGTCGTTTATTATCAATGAGTGCTGGTGGGCAGAAACTCCTTGAGATCGATGACATAGCACCTTATTTGAATACGTCATGGATTGATTTTTGGAAAGGTAAGGACCGGGAAGATGCCCTGGAAGCTATTTCAAAGGCCAAAAAAGGCAATACGGGGATTTTTAGCGGATATAGCGAAACAGCTAAAGGTACGCCAAAATGGTGGCATATTACCGTTTCTCCGATCAATAATCCTCACGGTAACTGTGACCGTTTGCTGGCCTTTTCCCGAGACATCACCGATCGCAAGCGGTTTGATGAAGTTCAGGCCTTTCTTGCGAAAACCAGTGCCGGTTCACAGGACGAGAAATTCCTTTCGGTGCTGGCCCGATACCTTGCCAATAGCCTTGGGATGGATTTTGTCTGCATAGACCGCCTGGAAGGGGACGGATTGACCGCCCGGACAATGGCTGTATGGTGTGACGGCAAGTTCGAGGACAACGTGGCTTACGCCCTGAAAGACACTCCCTGTGGCGAACTTGCGGGCAAGTCGGTCTGTTGCTTCCCCGCCAACGTGTCACAGCTTTTCCCGAAGGATCAGGTGCTCCAGGATCTGCGGGCAGAGAGTTATGTGGGCGTGACGCTCTTTGACCACTCCGGCAAACCGATAGGCCTGATCGCAGTTATTGGCCGAAGCCCGCTGAAGAACCGCCCGCTGGCCGAAGCCATGCTGAAAATGGTGGCCGTTCGCGCAGTCAGTGAATTGGAACGACTGGATGCCGAGGAAGCCCTGCAAAAGGCCAATGATGAATTGGAGCATCGGGTGGAGAAGCGGACTACCGAACTTCGGGCCACGATCGAAAAGCTGGAACTGGAGGTAAAAGAACGCAGACGGGTAGAAAAATCACTCGACAAAGCGCTTTCTGAAATAAAAATATTAAAAGACCAGCTCGAGACCGAAAATATTTTCCTTCGCCAAGAGATCAAAATGAAACATCAGTTCGGCAATATTATAGGTAAAAGCGATGGCCTCAAGTACGTTCTTTATCGGGCTGAGCAGGTAGCCCCAACAAATACAACGGTTCTCATACTCGGTGAGACGGGTACCGGAAAGGAACTTATCGCAGGCGCCATCCACAATATGAGCCCGCGAAAAGATCGTCCCATGATTACAGTCAACTGTGCTGCCCTGCCGGCCAATCTGATGGAGAGCGAATTGTTCGGGAGGGAGAAGGGGGCCTTTACCGGCGCCGATACCCTGCAGATAGGCCGGTTCGAAGTTGCCAATGGCTCAACTCTTTGCCTCGACGAGATAGGGGAACTGCCGCTCGAAATGCAGGCCAAGCTTCTCAGGGCTATCCAGCACAGCGAGTTTGAACGCCTTGGATCCTCACGGACGATCAAAGTAGATGTGCGCATCATTGCGACAACAAACAGAAACCTTGAGGAAATGGTCCGCAAGGGATGGTTCCGTCAGGATCTTTACTACCGGCTCAATGTCTTTTCGATAACTGTCCCGCCGCTGCGGCAGAGGCAGGCAGATATTCCGCTGCTGGTCCAGAACTTCATTGAGCGATACGCGAGGAAATTGGGGAAACAGATTACGTCGATAAATAGGGAGACGATGAAGGTACTGGAGAATTATCCATGGCCCGGAAACGTCAGGGAGCTGGAAAGTGTCATTGAAAAAGCCGCAATCCTGAGTCCCGGTCCGGTCCTGCATCTGACAGATAAACTTGAGATTGTAACTCCATCTTCTGCATCATCCGCAAAAACTCTTGAAGAGACAGAGCGAAATCAAATAATCAAGATCCTTTCAGACACCCGGTGGCGCATTGAGGGAAATAATGGGGCAGCCGAGATACTGGGCCTCCATCCGAGCACTTTAAGAGCCAGGATGCATAAGCTCGGTATACACCGTCCAGGGACTTAAAAATCGGATCAGCCTGACCTGCAACCCCCCAACCCTACCCTCAACATGTAACGGCTCCGCCAGATATTGAGGGTAAAACAGTAAGACTGCTGTTCTCTTCTGCTTCTCGCCCATCATTATAACAATCTGAAATAACTAATAATATAAATATATTATTTTTTTGCGGCTGTTGGCAAGCTTCTTGCTCTTATCAATGCCATGATTACAGTCATCATTCACATAAAGGTTGGATCGGAAAAGAGGAACGAGCTGTCACAGACGATTGCTTCTCTGAACAGAGAAATAAGAATGGAAAAAGGATGCTTACGCTGCGATTTTTTCCAGAGTATTGAGGATGAAAATGAACTCTGTCTTATTGAGGAATGGGCAACCCAGTCGGATCTGAAAAGCCATATGAAGTCAGAGCGGTTTAAGATTTTCAGGGGTGCTATGAATCTTGTCAAAGAACCCTGCAAAATGATTTTTCACACCGCATTTCAGATGGATGGACGGGAGGAAATATGCCTTTGAACAGGGATAGCAAGCGTATTCATCTCGACTTGCTGCAGAGAGCTTCAAACGGACTATAGTTCCAAAATTGGCGAGTCATCACACCGAACCGAAAGGATCACTCAATGAAAAAGATAATTGCCCTGCTGTCCGTTGCAGTTTTTACAAGCGCTGTTTTTGCCTTTGCCGCCGGCGATGCCAAGCCGGAACTGCGTCCTGCACAGAAAATAATGCAGGCCCGGGCAGCCTGGCTCACCGCAATGAGCGAAAACCTTGTTGCTAACAGGTTTGAGGCCATTAGCAAGGATGCCGACGAGTTGGTTGCCCAGACCAATAAAGTTGGCGAAAACGTTCCCAACCCCCTCGGCAAAGAGCTGACCTTGGCCATCGCATCACTTGCCAAAGACATATCTGTTGCCGCGGCCGGGAAGAATGGCGAAACCGTCAAGGTCAAGCTGGGAGAGATCAAGAGCAAGTGCGGCGAGTGCCACGCCAAGATCCGCGATAAGAAATAGCCGGCAAGTGCCCGGTGTGATGCCGTTGGCGAAGAACAGAAAATAATCCTGCAATTCGCTTATGCCCATAACCCTTTGGCCATTGGGCCACGCGAACTATTTGATCTCACATGCGGAACCGTCAATTATTCCCCCTAAAAGTATCTATTTTTAATTCCCATGCCCGCCATTGCTGTGTGGCTGACGCTTGCTGTTTCTGTTCAACCTCTTGACTTCAGTATTAATTCGAAGTCCACCCATTTTCCCCCTGAATAGCTGTATCCAGAGAGGTTGATCAAGACCTGACGCTTGTGAATAACGCATGCCCTTGGCAGAAGCCGCGTTCGAGCAGGTGTTGCGACATTATATCCCAAGATCCCGTGTTAACTGTATGATTTTGAAAGCAGTAAGGTCGGTTTTAAATTGACATGCAAAACCACTTTTCTTATACTCCGACCGTCAAAAAGGAACATCTTATCAATTTATCAATCACCAACAGAGGCATTCAGGGGGCATTCATGGACATAAATATTGAAACTATCGAGCATATCAAACGTACTTTCATCGATCTTGCCATACAGTTCGGTCCGAAGATGCTGGTGGCGATAGCCATAATGGTCGCGGGCGTTTTCGTCGGCCGGTGGGTCGGTCGGGTGATGGCGGGCGCCCTGCGGAAGTTCGACATGGAACCGCCGGTGCGTGACCTGCTTGTGCGCATCGTCAGGATCCTGGTTCTGGGGATATTCGTTATCATGGCGCTGCAGAATCTCGGGGTGGAACTGCTGCCGCTGATCGCAGGCCTTGGCGTAGCCGGCGCAGGAATAGCGCTGGCAATGCAGGGTGTGCTCGGCAACGTGGTCGCGGGACTCACAATAATTTTTACCAAACCGTTTCGTGTCGGTGAGTACATCTCTATAGTCGGTGTCGAGGGCAAGGTCGAGAATATAAGCATATTCAGCAGCACCCTAACCCATACGGACATGTCGCGGGTCGTGGTCCCGAATCGGAAAATCGTCGGGGAAATTCTGCATAACTACGGCAGTATCCGCCAGTTAGACCTCGCCGTCAACGTCGCCTACGATACCGACCTGAACAAGGCCATTTCAACTATCAATGAGATCCTGCAAAACAACCCGTTGGTGCTGAAAGACCCGGCGCCGGTCATAGCGGTGAGCGTGCTGAACGATTTCTCGATCAACATTGCGGTCAAGCCATGGGTTAACGTGACCGATTTTGTCCCGGCTGGCGGCGAGATCAACAAGGCGATTGTCGAAACCTATCGCGGCAGGAACATCGTGATTCCGTTCCCGCAACGGGAAGTGAGGATGTTGGCTTAAAAAATCGTACTTCGAACTTCGAATTTCGAAGTTCGAACGACGGGCAAAGCTGTGGCTGCAAGGTCCCGCTAAACACATATAGGGCTGATGATCTTTTGTCAGAAGGGGATTGAGGCGACTTTTTCGGCGTGATGGCAGGCAACCAGCCTGTCCTCGACCTGCCTCAGGTCGGGCTTTTGGGCTGCACAAACCTCGCTCATGAAGGCGCAGCGTTTATGAAAAGCGCAGCCCGAAGGCGGATTCAGAGGCGATGGAATCTCGCCGGTCAGCCGGACGCGCTTTCTCCGCAGATTTTTGTTAACGCTGGGTATGGAGCCCATAAGAGCTCTTGTATATGGATGAATCGGCTTTTTGAAAACCGCCGCTTTGCTTCCCTGTTCCGCAGGCCTTCCGAGATACATTACCAGCAGGTCGTCTGCGATGTGCTGCACAACGCCGAGATCATGAGATATAAACAGATATGCCAGATTCATCTCATCCTGCAGGTCCATAAGCAGGTTAAGAGCCTGTGCCTGAACCGAAACGTCGAGGGCAGATACGGGTTCGTCAGCTACAACAAGGGCTGGTTTAAGCATCAGGGCCCGTGCTATTGCGATCCGCTGGCGTTGTCCGCCTGAAAACATGTGCGGATAGCGGTTGTATTGCTCACGGGTAAGGCCAACCTTGGCCAGCATCTCATAGGCGGCTTCACGCCGCTGGGACGCCGTCAGACCGGTATTAATCTTTAGCGGCTCCTCGAGAATTGATCCTATCTTCTTGCGCGGATTCAGGGAGCCGTACGGATCCTGAAAAACTATCTGCACAAGCTTGTGCAGTTCTCTTTGCTCCTCTTTACTTTCAGTCTTTCCGCTGATCCCTTTGATCTCGAGCCGGCCCGACGTGGGCTGTTCTATCATCGTTACAAGACGGGCCAGAGTTGTTTTTCCGCAGCCGGATTCGCCCACAATCGCAAGGGTTTTTCCTCCCCTTATTGTAAATGAGACTCCGTCCAGAGCTTTCAGTATGGAAGACCTGGAAAAAAAGCCCTCCAGCCGGATCTTATAGTACCGTTTCAGATTATCGGCGGTGATAATTATCCCGCTATCCATTTAGCAGTACTCCTTTTGCGAGCGGGAAATGGCAGCGGACCATCCCGGTGCCATCCGGAATAAGCTGCGGCATTTTGGTTTTGCATATTGAGGCTGAATACCTGCAGCGGGGATTGAAAATACAGCCCGGTATGGAGTCATACCTTCCCGGAACAACGCCGGGGATAGTCGGCAGGCGCTTTAACCCCTGGCTTCTTTCCGGGAGGGCATCGAGCAATGCCGCGGTATACGGATGGCGCGGATTGGAAAATATTTCGTCGACAGAATGCTTTTCAACAACCTGACCGGCATACATTACGACAACATGCTCAACTGTTTCAGCCACCACCGCCATGTCATGGGTTATAAGTATCAAAGCCATCTTTTTTTTGTTCTGCAGATCAATCAGAAGATCGAGTATCTGTGCCTGGATTGTCACATCCAGCGCGGTGGTCGGTTCGTCCGCAATCAAAAGGCGCGGATTGCAGGCAATGGCCATGGCGATCATAACCCTCTGGTTCATTCCGCCGGAGAGCTGGTGTGGAAAGCTGTTGATCCGCTCCTTTGGCATTGGGATACCAACCTGTGCCAGCAACTCGATGGTCCGTTCCTGGCGCAAAGCCTTGCTGCCGCCTTCATGAACTTTCAAAGTCTCCATAATCTGATAGCCGGCCGTAAAACAGGGGTTCAGACTTGTCATGGGCTCCTGAAAGATCATGGCGATTTCCTTCCCGGCGACTTCGCGGCGTTTGCCGGGAGATATGTGAAGAAGATCATTGTCCCTGAAAAGAAGCTTTTTTGCTGAAACCTTGCCGGGATAAGGTATCAGTCCCATCAGCGCAAGCTGGGCAACACTTTTCCCTGAACCGGATTCACCGACGATTCCTACCACCTCGCCTTCCCCGATGGTCAGGTTAAAATCATCAACGGCCATAAAGCCCGAAAAGTCTACTGAGAGGTTTTCTATTTCAAGAAGATTCATTATCGTTTCAATTTAGGGTCTAAAGCATCCCGAAGTCCGTCGCCTGCGAGGTTGAACGCGAGCACGGTAAAAAATATTGCCAGCCCCGGAAAAGTAACAACCCACCATGCGCGCTGGACAAACTGGAGGGCATTGGCCAGCATGGCGCCCCACTCCGGTATGGGCGGCTGCGCTCCCATGCCGAGAAAGCCGAGCGCCGCGGCATCCAGAATCGCCGTCGAAAAGCTAAGAGTGGCCTGAACGATAAGGGGCGCCATGCAATTGGGGAGAATCACTATAAACATCAGGCGAAAAGCCCCTGCCCCGCACACCCTCGATGCGGTAACATAATCCTTGGCTTTTTCGGAGATTGCCGCGGCCCGGGTAAGGCGGACGTAATGGGGGAGTATAACGACTGCGATGGCCAAAATAGCGTTCTCGAGGCTTGGGCCGAGTATCGTTACTATGGCCATGGCAAGGAGCAGGCTGGGTAATGCCAGCATGATATCCATGAGGCGCATAATCATTGTCTCGAGGTATCCCCCGACATAGCCCGATACGATTCCAAGCAGAATGCCTGCCGCAAGGGAAATTGTCACCACTATCGCACCGACCAGAAGACTCAGGCGTGCCCCGTGGATAAGCCTGGAAAGCATATCCCGTCCAACATCATCAGTTCCCAGCGGATATGTCCATGTGCCGCCCTCCATCCAGGCCGGAGGAGTGAGGATTGCATCTCGATACTGCTCGAACGGACCGTGGGGCGCAATATAATGGGCCATCAAAGCAACAATAACAATAAAGATGATAAAACATAAACCGACCAGCGCGCCCTTGTTTTCGCAGAAATAGAGCCAGAATTCTTTAACGGGATGGAGCGGAGCTGATGAATGGCTTTCTATGGAAAGAGATTCTGACATGGCTGCCTGCTACTTATTGTATCGGATTCGGGGATTGACAACGCCATACAGCATGTCGACTCCCAGATTGACAAGGATGACCAGACTTGAAATAAGCAGAATACCTCCCTGCACAGCCGGGTAATCGCGGCGGTTGATTGATTCCACTATCCACTTGCCCACGCCCGGCCAGGCGAAGATTGTTTCCGTCAGAATTGCTCCGGCGAGAAGCACGCCCGTCTGAAGGCCTATAACCGTGATTACCGGAATCAGCGCATTGCGCAGGGCATGTATCATGATGACACGCGACGGAGAGAGACCTTTGGCCCGTGCAGTGCGCACATAATCTTCCGTGAGCACTTCCAGCATTGCCGACCGGGTCATTCTTGCAATTACAGCAAGCGGTATCGTGCCAAGAACTATGGAAGGCAGGATTAAATGGCGCACGGCGGAGATAAAAGTCCCTTTTTCGTTTGATTTCAATGTATCGATCAGCATGAAGCCCGTATCGGCGTCAATCCAGAAAAGAGCCGATAACCGCCCGGAAACCGGGGTCCAGCCGAGAAAAACGGAGAAAAACAGGATCATCAGCAGACCCCACCAGAAAATCGGCATGGAATAGCCGGCAAGCGAAAGCCCCATCACGGAATGGTCAAAAAAAGAGCCGCGCTTGACGCTTGCAATAATGCCCGCCGGAAGCCCCAAAGTTATAGCAAAAATCATTGCAAAAAATGACAGCTCCATTGTTGCCGGGAAAAGAGTAAGGAATTCTTTAAATACCGGCTGCTTGGTAATGATTGACTTGCCAAGGTTTCCGTGGAAGATGTCCCAGACATAATTTCCGTACTGTACTATAAGGGGTTTGTCCAGTCCCAGTTCCGCCCGCAGGATCGCGTGACGCTCCGGAGTGATTCCCCTTTCGCCTGCAATCAGTTCCACAGGATCTCCCGGAACCAGGTGGATCAGGGCAAACGTCAGGAGCGTCATTCCGATGAAGGTAGGAATTATCATTGCAACGCGCCTTAAGAGAAATTTAATCATATGCCGTTGGCTTGAGGGACTTAAAAAAAGGGTTCAAGAATTCGAGGGGTCAAGGAGTCAAGTGAAAAAATCTGTGACTCCCCGACCCCCGCGAACCAAAACAGCGAGAAATCTTCAATTTCTGACCTTTTACTAAGTCATAGTTTATTTGATATCTACACCATAGAATACATGGCCGCCGAAAGGATCGATTTTAAAATTGACTACTTCCTTGCGCATCGGCTTGAAAACCACTGAATGGGCAATTGTTACCCATGGAGCCTGCTCTTTGAATATTACCTGGGCTTTTTCATACAGACGTGTTCGTTCAGCCACGTCCGAGGTTATCTTGGCCTGCTTTAACAGCTCATCGAAGGGCTTGTAGCACCAGCGGGCGCGGTTTGCGGCACCGACAGCGTCACAACTGAGAAGGACGTTCAGAAAATTATCGGGATCGCCGTTGTCGCCTGTCCATCCCAGCAGGAGGGTCTGATGTTCGCCCTCTTTCGAACGCTTCAGATATTCTGCCCACTCGTAAGTCACTATCTTGGCTTTAACGCCGATTTTGTCCCAGTCGGCCTGGATTATTTCAGCCATGCGCCGTGCATTCGGGTTATAGGGGCGCTGAACAGGCATTGCCCAGATATCGGTTTCAAAACCATTTGGAAAACCGGCTTCGGCAAGAAGTTTTTTGGCTGCAACCGGGTCATACGGATAATCTTTAACTTTGTCGTTGTACGACCAGATTGTGGGTGGAATCGGGTTTTTGGCTATCTTGCCTGCGCCCTGAAATACCGCGTCAATAATGGCCTGCTTGTTGATGGCCATGTTAAGGGCCTGGCGAACCTTTACATTGTCAAAAGGTTTCTTTTCGGTGTTGAATGCAAGGTAGCCAACATTAAGCCCTTCCATCTGCATAAGCTTGATGTCTTTGTCCTTGGCCATCTGAGCCAGATCAGCCGGGTTGGGATAGGGCATTACATGACATTCGCCTGCTTTTAGTTTTGCATAGCGGACAGATGCGTCAGGGGTAATGGAATAAACCAGTTTGTCGATAGGAGCAGCGCCTCTCCAGTACTGCTTGTGCGATTCGTAACGGATTATTGAATCCTTCTGGTACTGGACCAGCATGTAGGGGCCGGTGCCGACCGGATTCAGATCAACTTCCTGGGGAGTTCCGGCCTTCATCATCATATCTGCATACTCGGCCGAGAAAATGGATGCGAAATCCATGGCGATGTTGGCAATAAAAGGTGCGTCGGGGCGTAAAAGATGAAAAACCACTGTGTAATCATCCTTCTTTTCGATGTTCTGAATCAGCGCCGCCATGCCGGTAGAGATAAAATATTCGTAATTCCCCCCGGACACCTTGTGATAGGGATGGTTCTTGTCGCGCTGACGGTCAAAGGTAAATAGAACATCATCAGCGTTGAAATCGCGTGTCGGGGTGAAGTTCTTTTTGGTATGGAACTTCACTCCTTTGCGTAAATGAAAAGTGTAGGTTTTGCCGTCCGGAGAAATAGTCCATTTTTCCGCCAGACCGGGAATTGTTTTTGTGGTACCAAGCTCAAAAAGGACAAGGCGGTCGAACATCGGCCTGGAGGAGACATCAAAAGTGGTTCCGGATGTGTAAAAAGCTGGGTTAAAACCTTCCGGGCTTCCCTCAGAGCAAAAAACACATGTTTTGGCATGGGCGCTGCCCCCTGCCAGAAGAATCGCCGTTACTGCAAAAAACAGCATAAGATACTTCAATAGTTTCATAATTCCCTCCCGCTTTTTTAATATTTTGGTTATTGGCATAAATATCTTTCACTAACGGGCTCTACCCTTTATCAATGAACCCGGAAAAAGTGAACTCGGATCGGAGGTTTCAACTTCAATATAAAAAGATTACTGGTACAGCCGGTAAATATTCTATTAACTCTTTCTGGAAGTTTTGGTCTGAAAAGAGCTTATCTGTTGTTTGACTTTACTGTCTTTGCATTTCGGGCACTTGATTTTCCCCTTTGCATGCTGGGAAATGGATAGAATCAGGGTAAAAGGCTTTTTGCATTTTTCACATACAAACTCATATGTAGGCATGGTTTTCTCCTTTTATCGATTCAACTTATTGATTGAGATCTTTGTTATTCACAGGCCCCGGGTTGGGTCGGCAGATTGACCGGGCAGATTGTGCTGAATTTAGTTTGTTTTTACCGGACTGTCAACAGGTAAAGAAGCGGGATCAGGAAGCAAATTTTCCCTGCCGGGAGTCCCTCTCTTCGAGGATGTTTTTTATTATGGAAAGAGTTTTTGTCTTTTCAAGAGCCCACATAGGGGCAACAAGCTCATCGCGGTGCGGGTCGCCCGTGAGACGCTGGATAACCATTTCTTCAGGAAGAAGCTCCAGAAAATCGCAGACAATCCCGCAATATTCTTCCTGTTCAAGGCATCTGAACCTGCCATTCAGATATAGCTCCTCCATTTTTGTGCCTTTAACCACATAAAGAAGATGGATTTTAATACCGTCTATTTTAAGATCTCCAACAGCTTTTGCCGTTTCAAGCATTTGGCTTTTTTCTTCTCCGGGAAGGCCGAGAATCACATGGGCGCAGATTTTTATGTTCCTGCCTTTTGTTAATTTCACGGCTTTTTTGAAGCATTCAAAATCATGCCCTCTGTTTATCAACTCAAGTGTCGGATCATTGGCTGACTGGAGGCCGTACTCCATCCAGACAAGAGAATCTTTGGAATAGTCCTGAAGAAGATTTAAAACAGGCTCGTTGATGCAGTCCGGTCTTGTTCCTATTGAAAGGCCCGCTATATCTTCAACCGAGAGGGCTTCGTCATACAGATTTTTCAGCTTTTCATAAGGAGCGTAAGTATTTGAAAATGATTGAAAATAAGCAATGAATTTTTTCGCGCCGTATCTTCTGGAAAGGGCGGCTTTCCCCAAAACAAGCTGTTCCGACACAGAGAGCCCCCTGGCATGAGCGCCGGTTCCCGACCCTTTGGAATTGCAGTAAATGCAGCCGTATTCTGAAATAGTTCCGTCCCTGTTCGGGCAGTTCAGCCCGGCATCAACGGTTATCTTCTGAACCCTGCATCCGAAAATATTTCTGAAATAGGTATTTAAGTCATAGAACCTGTTTTTCAAAACCCCAGTCCTTGCTTGATTTAGTTGAGATACAATTATATATAGTCTGAATTGAAAAGGGAAGTCGAATTATTTAAGTGAAGGGTTCAAGGAGTCGAGGGTTCGAGGTTTCAGGCGGGGAGAAATGGGCGTTTATCAGAAATATTATGATATTATCGTAGTGGGCGCGGGCCATGCCGGGTGTGAAGCGGCGCTTGCCGCAGCGAGAATGGGCTGCAGCGTCCTCCTTGTTGCAATTGATCTCGACAAGCTTGCCGCCATGCCTTGCAGCCCGTCAATCGGAGGTATGGCAAAGGGGCAGCTCGTGAAAGAGATAGATGCTCTTGGCGGCGAGATGGCAAAAATTGCAGACAAAACCGCTATCCAGTACAGAACTCTTAATACAAAAAAGGGGCCTGCTGTTCACTCATCCAGAACACAGAATGATAAATCACGTTACCACATTGCCATGAAGGCTGTTGTTGAAAAACAGGCAAATCTCGATTTGAAACAGGTCATGGTTGAACGCCTTGTTGTTGAAGACGGAAAAATTGCCGGGATTGAGGATTATACGGGATTTGGGTATCAGGCAAAGGCTGTTGTGCTTGCAACAGGAACTTTTTTAAGCGGGCTTGTGCATATCGGCTTTAAATCGATAAAAGCCGGAAGGGCCGGTGAGTTCGCATCTTACGGCCTTCCTGAACATCTGAAAGAACTCGGGTTTATTCTCGGAAGAATGAAGACGGGCACTCCTCCAAGGCTTAAGAAGTCGAGTATCGATTTTGATGCGTTTGCAAGGCAGGATTCAGAGCTCGATCCGGAGCCGTTCTCGTTTTTTACCGATACTATTTCCCTGCCTCAGCTGCCAAGTTATATGGGACATACAAGCGTAAAAAGCCGCAGAATAGTTTTGGACAACCTTAACCGTTCAGCATTGTACGGAGGAATAATCAAGGGGATTTCCGCGAGGTATTGCCCGTCGTTTGAAGACAAGGTGGTAAGGTTTCCTGAAAGGGAGACTCACCATGTAATCCTCGAGCCTGAGGGCCTCGACACCGATGAGATATATGCAAGCGGACTGGGCAACAGCCTTCCTGTCGAAGTGCAGATTCAGCTTGTGCGATCCGTAGAAGGGCTTGAAGAGGCAGAGATCATCAGGCCTGCTTATGCCATTGAATATGATTATGTTAATCCTGTTCAGCTTAAACAGACCCTTGAAACAAAGAATATTGCCGGGCTTTTTCTGGCGGGACAGATAAACGGGACTTCGGGTTATGAAGAGGCGGCAGCTCAGGGTATGTGGGCAGGTATAAATGCCGCCTGCATGGTGCAAAAAAGGCCGCCTTTTGTTCTGGACAGATCCCAGGCTTATATGGCTGTTATGGTTGACGATCTTGTAACAAGAGGAACGCGGGAGCCATACCGCATGTTTACTTCAAGGGCGGAATACAGGCTCATGCTTCGGGAAGATAATGCGGATCTGAGGCTTATGGAGAAAGGTCATGAACTGGGACTTATAGATGACGACACTCTTAAAGATCTGAATGAGCGTAAACAGCAAATCGGAGATGAAATAAAGAGAATCAAGGGCATTGTCATAAAGCCGTCGAAGGAAGTAAACAGCTTTCTTGAAAGCAGAGGTACGAATCCGATAAGCAACGGAACACACCTCGACCAGCTTCTGAAAAGGAACGAGCTTGACTACAGCGCAGTAGATACGCTTGCCGGCGGTTGTGAGAATATCGGCAAAAGGGTCGTAAAACAGGTTGAAATCGGGATAAAATACGAAGGCTACATTGAAAGGCAGTATAAAGAAATTGAGAAGTTCAGGAATCTGGAGAGAATGAAAATTCCGGATGGCTTTGATTTTTCAAAGGTTCACGGGCTTTCAAACGAACTGAAAGAAAAACTTGGTTCTGTCATGCCGGCATCCCTCGGACAGGCGTCAAGAATTGATGGAATGACTCCTGCCGCCGTTTCCGTGATTATGATTGCTCTTAAAGCTTTTCATAAAGGCTCCTGATGAGGGCATATTTCTTGACAGGCCGGGGCTTTTTACTTATTTAATAAACAAGAATCCGGGAATAAGTTGCATTGGGAGTTAAGGATTCAAGGATTCAAGGATTCAAGGGTTCAAGGATTCAAGTGAAAAGAAAGCCTGTCAGAACTTCTTTAGAGACATCAGGGAGGTTAAAAAGTTGCTGACCCTGATAAAATAATTGAAAATCAAATGGTTGCACACTTGAACCCTGGAACCCTTTTCCCAGCCGGAAAACAGTATAAAGGAATATTTAAATGTCTGATAACACAGATTATTACAAGTCGCTTGGCGTAAGCAAGGATGCTACTGATGAACAGATAAAAAAAGCATACAGGAAGCTTGCAATGAAATACCATCCTGACCATGCCAAGGATGACAAAAGCGCCGAGGAAAAATTCAAAAAAATCAGCGAAGCCTACGCGGTTTTAAGTGACAAGGAAAAGCGGAAACAATACGATGAATTCGGTTCAACGGGATTCCACCAGAGATATTCACAGGAAGATATTTTCAGAGGTTTTGATCTGGGAGATATTCTGAAGGAATTCGGTTTTGGCGGGAGTTTTGCCGGAAGAAGGGGCGGCACGCGGTTTTCCTTCGGTAACGGTTCACCCTTTAACGGATATGCCGGGCGCCCGGAACAGATTAAGGGCCAGGACCTGATCTATGAAATTACTCTTACTTTGAGAGAGGTTGCGACAGGTACAACAAAAGTCGTCAGTTTCAGACATGAAGGACGTTCAGAAAAAATTACAGTAAAGATACCTAAAGGAATGATTACCGGGAAAAAGCTGCGCCTTGTAGGAAAAGGAGAGCCGAGCCCTTATGGTGGAACCTCCGGAGATCTCTACATTCAGGCAAAGGTGGCAGATGATCCTGATTATACTGCTAAAGAATATGACCTCTACTTTAACAGTAATGTCAAGTTTACAGAGGCTGTTTTAGGAACAAAGGTTTCCATACCGACAATAGAAGGGAAAGAGTTAAGTTTGAAAATCCCTGCCGGGACGAAGCACGGAACCAGGATGCGACTTTCAGGGCACGGACTTCCCGGCATGCAGGGTAAGAAAAAGGGGGATCTTTATGTAAGTATTCATATCGATATCCCCCGAAATCTAAATGCGGAGCAAAAAAGCCTTATTGAAAAACTGGCGGCATCCGGTCTGTAACAAATTAAATTCATTGACAAGAAGGCCTGTAAAATGTATTTTAACCAGTAATTATGGTTAATTGGATGGCTGTTTTTATGCGTGAACTTGTTTCTGTTTTAACAAAAGATGTCATTGATAAAAAAGTTGCCGAAGTTGCCTTAAAGATTTCAGATGATTATAAAGACAGGGAACTGGTCCTGGTCGGAATCCTGAAGGGCGCTTTTGTATTCATGTCAGATCTGATGAGATGCCTTGCTGTTCCTGTTAAGCTTGATTTTGTTTGTGCCTCCAGTTATGGTGCCGGGACAACTACTTCCGGGAATATCAAACTGACCAAAGAGCTCGGTATAGATATAGAGGGCAAAGATGTTCTGATTGTTGAAGATATAGTTGATACCGGTTTTACTTTGGCGTATCTGATAGATTACCTTAAATCCTTCGGCCCGGCAAGCGTTAAGGTTTGCGCTCTGCTTGATAAGCGTGAACGGCGCAAGGTCGAAATTAAGATAGATTATTCATGCCATGTGGTAGAAGAAGGGTTCCTCGTTGGCTATGGCCTTGATTATGCGGAAGACTACAGGAATTTACCTGAAATTTACCACCTCAAACTTTAAGCAGGGGGTATGCCATGATAGTTGTCTGTAAAGAATGTGATACCAGTTTCAATTTGGAAGACGGGCGCATAAAACCATCGGGATCAAAAGTTCGCTGTTCAATATGTGATAATATCTTCATGGTACTTCCGCCCATTGATGCTTTACCCGTTGACACTGCTGCAGAAAAGACATTTGAAGAGACCGCCGGGGAGTCTGGTAAAGATAAAGATTTTTCCGCCGCGGAGGATTTTGGCTTTTCGGAGTTTGATGAAAAGGACGAGGGGGAAGAATCACCGAAAGATGGAGAGGATGAACTTGCCGATACCGAAGATATGGATTTCAGCGATCTTGAGAAGATGCTTGAAATCGATATTGGAGAAAAAATTTCTGAGAGAAAACGTGATGAATCCACGTCGGATGGTGCCGGAGAACTTGATCTTTCGGAACTGGAAAATATCATCGATAACCTGGATGAAGCTGGTATTGATGAGGCAGGGGAAGAGCCTGAAGAGTTGAAGTTTGACATCGAGCCTGCCCAGGATGACCTTATTTTCAAAATAGACGATGAGGAAGAACTTGATTTTTCTGACCTGGAAAAGATGCTCGATAGAGATAAAGCTGAAAAAACCCATGAAAGTCAGGAAGAATCTGATTTGAAGTTTGATCTGGAACCGGAGCCTGCCGGAAAGAAAGATGAGGCGGATGAGGGAGAGGATCTTGATCTTTCGGAGCTGGATAAAATCATAAGCTCTCTTGATGAATCAGAGCCTGCTGTGACTTTGGAAAAAGAGCCGGAGGAAACCTTCGATCTTGATTTTTCAGATTTTGACAGTGTGTTGGAAGACGAAACATCAGGTGTTGAAAAAGACGGGGAGAAAGGACAGGATCTTGAATTAACATTTGATTCAGATCCTGCTGAAGCAGAAACATCGGAGGAGAGGCCGGATGATCTTGATCTTGATTTTTCCGAAGTTGAAAAAATGCTTGAAATGGAGGAAAAGACCGATCTGCCGGACCGGAAGATTGCCGAAGAAAGTTTGGAATTGGAACTGGGAACGGATGAGCCATCAGAAGAGCCGCAAAAGGCTGCTGCATGGGCTGAAACTATCGTAACCGACAAAGATGGGCTCGGTTTTTTGACTGAAAAAGAACATGAAGAAGATCCGCACCTTGAAGAATATGCGATAGATAAGTTCCGGAATACAATGGAAATGTCAGAAACGGCAGTTGCTTCTGATCCCGGCGCTGAACCCGAAGAAAAAACGATGGAGTCTGAAAAGGAAAAGAAACCTCTTAAAGCAGGAAAACCATCCGGTAAATTTTTGTCAATTCTTGCCATAATTGTTATTATAATAGTAGGAGCGGGAGCTTTTGCTGTTTATAACCCTTTCGGAATCGAAATTCCTTTTGTCAGTGATTTCATAGGTTCAAAGGGGGATGAAAAGGGAACTTTAAGAATAATCGCTTTGGACGACTCGATCAAGGGAGATTATGTCCAAACGCAGCGCGGGAACCTTTTTGTGATTACAGGCAAAGTTAAAAATGAATACAAACACCCCAGAAGTTACATTTCGGTTGTTGGGAAACTTTTCAAAAAAGGGAAGGTGCTGTTAAAAGCTGAAACGGCATATTGCGGCAATGTAATTCCTGCAAATGAAATTGAAGCCACTGATCCGGCTTTGATGAAAAGGCGCCTCCAGAACAGGTTAGGAGATAAGCAATCGAATGTAAAGGTTCAGCCGGGAGGTACGGTTCCGTTTATGCTGATATTTGAAAACATCACCGATGAACTGGATGAGTATTCGGTTGAAGTCGAAGGTTCAGTAAAATAACAGGTCAAAAGTAATCGATTTCGAATTGATTTCAGCTTGACTTGGACTAAGTGAGCTGATAAAAACCCAGCTTCAATTTTGACGGTTTCATAAAAAGTTATTCTCACACAAAGATCACGGAGGACACAAAGAAAAACCTGAATGTTTTCAATAGGCCTTTCTTTGTGCCTTCGTGTGAAAAATTAACTTTTTAAACCAAAGGTTTACGCAATAAATCCGGCGATGTAGCTCAGATGGTCAGAGCATGCGGCTCATATCCGCAGGGTCCGGGGTTCAAATCCCTGCATCGCCACCATTCAAAATATAACCCACTGTAATTGCAGGTGTTTTTATTGTTAATAATGCAGATCATGTGGTTTTAGCCTCTCTCATAGTTTTCAGAATTTCAATGCTGCTTTTCAGTCCTCTGGTATACTTGGCCATACTAATTGACATTCCGGCTATCTGGGCCAAAGCCTGAACAAAATTAACATCTTCCAATGTGAATTCCCACGGTTCCGAAGTATAGACACGCATCACTCCCATCAGATTGCCGCTGACCACGATCGGAGCCGATAAAATCGAAGCGATTCCTTCCTTATGCGCTTCCTCGGGGTATTGAATCCTTGGATCATCCATGACATCATAAATTGCCACGGGTCCCTCATCCAGCGATTGAGCAATGGAACGCATGGCACTTAAAGGGCCCTTGTTGATATATTCATCGCTCAATCCATAAGACGTTGCCAGTTCTAACTCATTGGTTTTACGATTGATCAGAAATAACGCACAGCCCTTGGCTCCCAAAGCGGTCTTGATGCTTTCGACTGTCATCAGTGCTACTTCTTCTGGGTCCTTAGAATGTGAAATGACCTTTGTAACCTTAAGAAAAGTCTCATAATTGATAAGCTGTTTTTCCATTAAGACCTCCTTTCATGCTGATGTTGGTTGATTTATTTTAAATGAGCTTCCAAAAACAGATAAAAATAATTGAACCGCAATAGCGAAAACATTCCCCGTAGCCTGCTGCGGAGAGCTTCAATTAACGGAGCATGAAAATCCACTGTTTAAAAAACGGTTAAGAAGGGCTGTTGATGAAGTGGTGTACAGATTACCGTTAGGTTGCCCGGGCTTCGTCCTGAAGGAATATGAGGGACTTAGTTAAGATATAGCCCTTGTTCAATCGGAAAAAGAATTATGTGAAGAGTGTAATTCAATTAGTCAATTTTATCAAACTATTTTTGCACAGCATCCGGCATTATTCTGACAATAGCTATAGATCATCTTGGTTCTGTTTAAAAGGTATTGGGGAGGTAATTCAGAGAGACCCTGCCGGGGGGGGTGGAGGCGAGCCTTCCCGGGGTTAAAAACATACATATATTGGCGTTTAACAGATTCGGATTTATACTATAATATATTATAATTACAATTTGTTAAATATTTAATGGTTGCGATATTGCCAAATCCCACCATCGCCGCAGATTTACAAAAGAGAAGACTCTTTTTCATAAAGAGGGGCCTGTTTGTTTTTTGAAGGCATATGTTGTAAAAAAATGATTGTAATGGCAGAGAGTTTGTTTTATTTTCGGCTTCAAGGTCTTCGTGATCATCGTGGTTTTAATCCGCAGGCTTCCCCTTGACCCGGCAATAGAATGCAGGGTTTGACGGAGGCAGGCCGGTCAAAAGGTGACTTTAGCCATGTTAACAGGTTTCGAAAAAATCGTGGAAGAGAGAATCTTAAATGCCTTGCGCAATGGGGAGTTTGACAATCTGCCCGGTGCGGGAAAGCCGCTTGAATTTGAAGATTCAGGCTCTGTTGCCGAAGATCTGCGGCTTGCCTACAAGATCTTGAAAAATGCCGACTGTCTTCCGCCTGAGCTTGAGTTGAAAAAAGAAATTCGTAAAACAGAAGATCTGCTTGCCGGCATGGAAGATACTTCCGAAAAATACCGGGTAATGAAGAAACTAAATTACCTGATCATGAAGTTTAACCTTTTGCGGAACACTTCTGTTATGTTTGAGGAACCTGAGCGTTATACAGAAAAACTGGTTGAACGTTTCGGGAACAAAGAGTTATCCAAAGAAAAATATTAGTTCCATCCTGACGTAAAGCCGGAATTGTTTATTCCTTATTCCGGCAAAGAGAATAAAGCTGCTTGCCGTATATCTTCTTATAGCCGGAAGTTTGATGTTTTCCGGAAAGTTCAATGTTCCATACCCATTAATGTGAAAAGGATTGTGTGACATGCAAAAAATTACTGTTGCGCTGATTTCGGGCGGCGTGTCGTCGGAGAGAGAGGTATCGCAAAAAAGCGGCGACCAGGTTTATAATGCTTTGGATAAGGCAAAATACAATGTCGTCCGCTATGATCCCAAAACAGACCTGTTGCGTCTTGTATCCGATTCACCGGGTATAGATGCCGCATTGATAATACTCCATGGCCAGTACGGGGAAGACGGAACTGTCCAGGGGCTTCTGGACCTTCTCAATATTCCCTATCAGGGGTCAGGTGTTCTCGGAAGCGCGATTGCCATGAACAAAATCGCTTCAAAGCAGCTTTATGAGCAATCGGGTCTTCCGGTCCCTCCCTATATGGTTATAAGGAAAGGCGATACGGTTAATCCTGGAAACTGCATCAGGATGCTCGGTATGCCACTTGTCATAAAGCCTGTTTCGGGCGGGTCGAGTATAGGCATATCGATTGTCAGATCGGAAGAGTCTTTCAGGGAAGCCTTAAAGACCGCATTTGCTCATGATAATACTGTCCTGATAGAAGCTTTTATAGACGGTATTGAGATTACGGGCGGAGTAATAGGAAATGAAAAGCTCACCGCTTTGCCGATTATTGAAATAATACCGGATAAAAAATTTGAGTTTTTCGATTATGTGGCAAAATACACGGCTGGTGCGACAAATGAGATATGCCCGGCGCGAATTGATGAGGCGCTCTCTTTAAAAGCCCAGACATTCGCAAAAATGGCTCACAAGGCGCTTTTTTGCAGGGGATACAGCAGGACGGATATGATTCTGTCCGGCAAGGATATTTACATTCTTGAAACAAACACCATACCGGGAATGACTGCCGAGAGTCTTTTGCCAAAAGCAGCCAAGGCTGCCGGCATCTCTTTCAGCGAGCTTCTTGACAGACTAATAGAACTCAGCCTGGACGGTCGCGGGAAGAAGCGCAAAACAAAAAGGTGAGTGAGTGATAATAACAAGCACAAAAGAATTGATGGCCCGTTATAATGAGGTAGGGCAGGGCGATATATTTGCCGGAAAACTGGGTACAGGCGAGCTGAAGAGTTTTTTGCTCATCGATCTTCTTGAAAGGGGTGTATGCTGTGTTCCGTCACCTCTTTCGCAGATAATCAGCGGTTCAAAGGTAGTCCAGGCGCTTTTACTAAACAAGTGGATGCTTCCGAACACTCTCGTTATTTCAAGAAAAAAGAATCTTATAGACGCTATAGGTGAGTACAACCGTTTGGGAATAGAATCCGTAATTACAAAAGAAGACAGGATGCATTGCGGATTCGGAATAAGAAAATGGGACTCGGTTGAGACCGTTTACAGCTTCATGTCAATGTCGCAATCTTCATATCCTTTTATTTTGCAGCCATTCATGGAAAATGTTACGGATATCCGTGTTGTGGTGGCAGGGGATTATATCGAGGCCTATACAAGGCATAATCCGTATAATTTCAGAATGAACTTGGCGGCGGGTGGTTCAAGCCGCCCGTTTGTCCTTGATGAAGAAAAAGATAAATTCTGCCGGGCTGTCATGGACAGGGGCAGGTTCCCCTTTGCCCATATTGACATTCTCATCGATTCTGATGGAAAATATTATCTTTCTGAAATTGCGTTAGACGGCGGAATAAAGGGCGCGGATATAGGCAGGATCGAGCTTGATAAGAAAAAACAGGAAGTTGTTGAGGGCATTATAAAAAGAAGATCAGCTCCAAATTAGTTTGTGATCCAGGATTCGAGGGTTCAGGGGGTCGAGGATTCAAGGGTTCTATTATTCCAGTGATCGAAAAAAGAGCACATTGAGAAAGCCCGGTTTCCTTAAAAAAAGTCACGATTTTGAAAGTGGGGAGCTTCACAATAAATCTTTTTTGGCAGGAGGTTTCTATGAAAATACTGGTTGTCGGAAGCGGTGGCAGGGAACATGCACTTATCTGGAAAATAAAACAGAGCCCGATGGTGAAAAAGATCTATTGTGCGCCTGGAAATGCAGGTATTTCCGGTTTGGCTGAATGCGTTCCGATCGGGTCCGATGATATCGGAAAGCTGCTTGAGTTTGCAAAAAAAGAGAAGATAGGACTTACTATTGTCGGTCCTGAAGCCCCTCTTTCAATCGGGATAGTTGATCTGTTTGAAAAAGAGGGATTAAAAATATTCGGAGCTTCAAAGAAAGCTGCTGAAATTGAGTCGAGCAAATCCTTTGCAAAGTCGCTCATGGTAAAATACGGGATTCCGACTGCTGTGGGAAAGGAGTTTACAAACTACAGGAAAGCGGAAGCCTACATTCGCAAAACAGGCGCTCCGCTGGTTGTCAAGGCAGACGGGCTTGCGGCCGGAAAGGGAGTCATCATTTGTGCGACAGAGAAGGAAGCAATTGATGCCCTTCACAGCATACTTGTAAAACGCGAGTTCGGGGATGCGGGAAACATGGTTGTAATTGAAGAGTGCCTTGTCGGAGAAGAGGCCTCATTCCTCGCGTTTACGGATGGAAAGAGTCTCCTTCCGCTTCCTTCTTCGCAGGATCACAAGCCTGTGTTCGACAACGATAAAGGGCTGAACACCGGCGGAATGGGAGCCTATTCCCCCGCTCCGGTGGTTGACAGATATCTCCATAAGCGGGTAATGGAAGAGGTCATGATCCCAACTGTACGTGGAATGGCAGCAGAAGGGAGGCCGTACAAGGGAGTATTATACGCAGGATTGATGATAGACAAGGACAAAATCAAAGTGCTCGAGTTCAACGGCCGTTTCGGGGACCCGGAAGCCCAGCCTCTTTTGATCCGCATGAAAAATGACATTATTCCGATAATGGAAGCCGTTATAGAGGAAAGGCTTCATGAGTGCAAACTGGAAATTGACGACAGGGCATCGGTGTGTGTCGTCATGGCATCGGGAGGATATCCCGGCCCGTACAAAAAAGGAATACCAATAAAAGGTCTTGAAGAGGCTGCCCGGGTAAAGGATGTCGTTGTCTTTCATGCCGGCACGGCTATGAAGAATGGCGCTGTCGTTACAAACGGGGGGCGTGTCCTCGGAGTTACAGCACTCGGGAATACCGTAACTGAAGCGATAGAGAGAGCTTACCAGGCTGTTTCGAAGATAAAGTGGAATGGCGCACATTATCGCAGCGATATCGGGCAGAAGGCTGTAAAACGCAAGGCAATTCTTCCCAAGGTCGGAATTATAATGGGAAGTGATTCCGATTATGGAGTCATGGAGGAAGCTGTCGCTGTTTTAAAGAAGTTCGATGTTCCCTTTGAAATTACCGTGGCATCTGCCCACAGGAGCCCCGAAAGAGCTGTAAGGCTGGCTTCGACTGCAAGAGAACGGGGGATGAAGGTAATCATTGCCGGCGCAGGCCATGCGGCGCATCTTGCCGGCGTGCTTGCGGCACATACTTCTCTTCCGGTGATTGGTGTTCCCATCGACTCTTCTTGTCTCCTGGGGTTTGATTCCCTTTTGTCAACCGTGCAGATGCCTCCGGGCATACCTGTGGCAACGGTCGCAATAGGCAAGCCCGGCGCGAGAAATGCCGGGATACTTGCAGTCCAGATCCTTGGAGTATCAGATCCGGGTCTTGCCGGTATGCTGGATGCCTTCAAGAAGGAGATGGCGCGCCAGGTCGAAAGGAAGGCAAAAAAACTTGAAGATTTCGGATAAAAAAGTAAAAATTGATCCGTTGACTCCCGAGCATGACATCATAGTAAAAGCTGCAGCAGTCATAAGGAACGGCGGGGTTGTTCTGTTTCCCACCAAAAACCTCTACGGGCTGGCTGCCGATGCTTATAATGAAGAGGCTGTTGAAAGAGTTTACAGGATAAAAGGGCGCTCAGCCGAAAACCCCATCCTCGTGCTGGTTGACAGCTACATGATGCTCTCATGCATCGCGCGAAATATTCCCCTGATGGCTCAGAAAATTATGCATACCTTCTGGCCGGGAGGAATTACAATCATATTCGAGGCCAATGACAGCCTCCCCGCAAATCTTACCGGAGGTACCGGTAAAATCGGTATCCGTAGGCCGGGCCATCCTGTTGCCCTGGCACTTGTCAGGGCTGTCGGCGGACCGGTAACCGGAACCAGCGCGAACATTTCGGGAAGCTCCGGCTGCTTTCGCGTTTCTGATATTAATCCTGAAGTGACCGATCAGGTTGATATGATAATTGATGCCGGAGATCTTAACGGCGGCAATGGTTCAACGGTTGTCGATTTTACGGGAGAACTCCCTGTTTTTATAAGAGAAGGTGAGGTTCCCAAAAATATGATTTTAGAAGCCCTTGATTTGACGGGCCATAATAAATAAGGATCATCTCAAAAAGAGTTGATGATTGTACAAGGGTCCAAGGGGTCGGGGGTTCAAGGATTCCAGTGATCGGAAAAACGAGCACATTCTCCGTATCAGGAAAACCTGTCGGAACTTCAAAAGAAAGATAGTATACTCAGGAGAAAATGTCGGCAATAACCAACAGCAGCAGAACAATATATACAGGCAGGGTGTTTAAACTTGCCAGTGATAATATAACGTTATCAAACGGTGTCAATTTTGATATCGATATCATAAGGCATCCCGGAGCATCGGCAATTGTTCCCTTATTGAGTCAAAACTCGGTAATATTGATAAAACAATTCAGGTATGCGGCAGGAGGCTACATATGGGAAATTCCCGCTGGGACCCTGAATCCCGGAGAATCTCCCCATGAGTGCGCAAAAAGGGAGCTGATTGAAGAGACAGGTTACAGTGCGGGAAAAATGGAAAAATTAACCGAGATTGTTCCTGTTCCGGGATATTCCGACGAGCGTATTCACATTTTTATGGCAACAGGTCTTGCACCCGCCAGGCAGAATCTCGACAGGGATGAAATGCTGAATGTCCATGAAGTCAAAATGGAAGCCGCCCTTGAAATGATTGCAAAAGGTGAAATTATCGACAGCAAGACTATCTCAGGACTGTATCTTGCCTCAACAAAGAGGGCTTCATAGAAAGCCAAAATTCAGATGGCAAAGTAAAAAGCTCATTATGCAAGGCGCGCGAATCTTGAGGAATGAAGCGTACATATTGGTACGCTGCAATGACGAAAGATGAAGCGCAACACAGCAGAATGACTTTTTACGAAGCCATCAATCTTATTGACAAATATATGGGGTATGTTTATAAACCCCAACACGCCGGAGTGGTGAAACTGGTAGACGCAGAGGACTCAAAATCCTCCGTTCGCAAGGACATGTCGGTTCAATTCCGACCTCCGGCACCAATTCTTTTTTCCCCGCCCCCTTGGCCTTTGCTGACTGTCGTCATCGGGGCGACTCTCACGATATCCACTGCATATCGAGCTTGCGCTTGGAGGCAGAACAGTCCCTTAGGTAAAGGTTGATAAGGCTCTGGTAAGGGATGTTGGTCTCTTCAGCCATCTTCTTGAAGTACTCAACAACATCCGGGCTCATCCTGAGGGTAACCTGTTTCTTGAGCTTCCTGGCGTAGGGATTAGGCCTGGACTTCATCTTGGACAAATCGTATTCCTTTTTCATATCATTATCTCCTGTAAAACCTGGCTTCTTTTGCCGTAGCCTTGCGGGCCGAAATAATCCGGATCATCGACTCCTTTTCACGATAGCAATGACAGACCATCACGAGCCGAAGTTTGAAACTTAAACCAAGCAGAAGAAATCTATCCTCCCATTCCGAATGTTCATCATCGTAAAACTCCCTTGCAAAATCGTCATAGAAAACAGTCTGCGCTTCCTCAAACGATATGTCATGACTTCTGAGGTTTTCTTTAGCTTTTACAATATCCCACTCAAATTGGAATTCTGACATATTTACATTGTATTTACAATTAAGAATTAGTCAAGCGGTTATTACAAACCTTTCGCTTTAATTAGGTCTGGCCATGCTGACTATCTTAAATGGCAAGGTATATTGTCATTTGCACTTCCTAAATCGGGCCTATAATGAATTTTTCGAGGGTAAAAGCTGTTTTTCCCAGAAGCTTGATGCAAAAGCAAAGCGACATTTTATTCCGGGTTCAACTGACATATTATTAATAGATGAGTGGAAATTATAATTGTC
>JAHJJB010000031.1 GCA_018823005.1 Pseudomonadota bacterium
GGATAAAATAACCCTCATATCCAACTCGGATGCCCACTCTCCTTTAACAATAGGCAGAGAGGCAAATATCTTTAATACATCACTTTGTTATGATTCAATAATATCGGCAATAAAAAGAGACAACCCGGAAGAGTTTCCCGGAACCATCGAATATTATCCCGAAGCAGGCAAGTATTACGCGGACGGACACAGAAATTGCAACCGGTTTCAACTGCCGGCGGAAACAGACAAATACAGCAGCATATGCCCGATATGCGGTAGGAAGATAACAATAGGTGTGCTCCACAGAATTCTGGAGCTTTCAGAAAAAACAGAAAATAAAACGGCAACAACTTCATGCTTTAAGACAATACCCCTTTTGGAGATTCTTTCGGAAATTTATCAGTTGAACCCAGGCTCAAAAAAAATAAAGAAGAGTTACAACAATCTTCTGGAAAACAACGGGCCGGAACTTTATATTCTTAACTTCATAGATATCAATGAACTCAGGAACTCAGGAATTCCTCTTCTTGCGGAAGCGATAGAAAGAATGAGAAAAAATGAAGTCAGGATTTCACCCGGTTTTGACGGAAAATACGGAAGCGTAAAAATCCTCCGGGAAGAAGAGATTAAAAAAACAGCTGTTAATAAAAAACGGGGATCTTGATTAGAGAAAAAAGAGAATCGGACGGTACTCTATAAGATGTTATAAAAAGGTCTCACGGGATGGACTCTCTGGTATATGGTTGGTTTAATAAACACAATATATTGATATTTAATCTGATTTTTATCTTTCCGCTTGAATTGTTTAAAAAATTATGTATAATTTAACATAATTTTATGGAACTGGATAGACGATAAAAAAAACGGGTTGTTGATTTGGGATCTGACTTGAGAGAAATGTCTGATAAATTTTTACTACATACTATACGAAAAACGGTGCTGGCAGGTATTTTCTCTGTTCTGTTAGTGTTTGGTTCCTGTGTTTCTTCTTTTGCTGTCGGCGATATTTATAAGTACATCGATGAAAACGGAATTATTCATTTTACTAATGTCCCGACAGATCCATCTTATCAGTACAGGCTTTTTATCAGAGAGATGACAAAAAAAGCCCCTTTAACTGTTTCCCGGTATTCATCAAATGTTTATGATGAAATGATTACAGAGGCTTCACGACGGCATGGAATTTCATTTCCCCTGTTGAAAGCCGTAATAAAGGTTGAGTCCGATTTTAATCCAAAAGCGGTCTCAAGGGCAGGCGCTCTCGGATTAATGCAGATAATGCCGCAGAATGCGAAAGCTTTCGGGATGAGAGATCCTTTTGATCCGAGAGAAAATATTCTGGCAGGAACTCAGTATTTCAGGGAGCTTCTCGAGCAGTTTAACGGAAAGCTTCAGCTTGCTCTTGCCGCATATAATGCCGGCCCCGGTGTTGTCGCTCGTTATAACAGCATTCCCCCCATAAAAGAGACCGAGGATTACGTTGAAAGAGTCATGAAATATTTTCATTTCTTCAAAAACAATCATTGATTATATTAACCCATAAAATCTATTCCGTGTATTTTAATACAATTCCTGTACGGGTAGGAAGATAAAGACTTATAAACCGGCGTTTCGAGCTCTTTGTCTTGTCTGAAAGGGTCTGATGTACCTGCCCGGGGATAAGGCGGCCGTACCCCCCGTATACCCTTGAATCACTGTCAAAAATCATTTCATATGTTCCGGGAGGCGCATCAAAGCAGTAATCTGTAAAAGAGCGGGTCGGGTGAAAATTGAAAGCAAAAAGAAGGCCCGCCCTCCTGAAGGCGATTATTTTATCGTTCGTGTTTTCATACAAGAGCATGGGCGCTGAAGATTCGAGAAGGTGGAAACGCCTTGCCAATGCAATCATGTCTTGGTCAAAGCTTGCAAGAAGGTGGTATTTTAATGAAGGGTCGTCTACAAGATGCCACTGGCGCCTAGCGTAATGATATGACCAGTTATTGCCCGGCCTTGGAAAATCTATCCATTCAGGATGTCCGAACTCGTTTCCGATGAAATTCAGGTACCCGTTTCCGGCCGTAGCCATAGTAATCAGTCTTATTAATTTATGTAAAGCGATCCCCCTTTCGACCCGGAAATTTTCATCCTTTACAGTCATGTGTTCATACATATCCGGGCCGATGAGTCTGAAAAGAAGAGTCTGATCTCCGACAAGAGCCTGATCATGCGATTCGGAATAGCTTATCGACTTTTCTTCCTCTCTTCTGGTGTTAAGCTCGTACCAGAGGGTGCCGGTTGGCCAGTCCTCATCATATATATCTTTGACAAGCCTGATCCAGTAGTCTGGTATACCCATTGAAAACCGGTAATCGAAGCCGAATCCGCCCTCTGAAACAGGAGTTGCAAGTCCCGGCATTCCGCTTATATCTTCAGCTATTGTTACTGCATCCGGCCTTATCTCGTGAATCAGTTTATTTGCGAGAGCAAGATAGGTTAAGGCATCTTCATCTACGGTCTGATTGAAGTAATCGGCGTAACAAGAGAAGGTTTTTTCCAGGCCATGATGCAGATATAACATGCTCGTGACGCCATCAAACCGGAATCCGTCAAAGTTATATTCATCAAGCCAGTACCGGCAATTTGAAAGAAGAAAATGAAGAACCTGATTCTTTCCGTAGTCAAAACAGCGTGAATTCCAGGCATTATGCATGCCGCGCGATCCACGATGAAAATACTGGTGCAGGGTGCCGTCAAAACGGCTTAAGCCCTCCACTTCATTGCAAACAGCATGGGAATGGATTAAGTCCATTGTAACTGCAAGGCCGGCCGAATGCGCTTTATCTACAAGCTCTTTCAAATCATCAGGTGTTCCAAAACGGGATGAAGGGGCGAAAAAACTGGAAACCTGGTAGCCGAAAGATCCGTAATACGGGTGTTCCTGAATCGCCATAAGCTGGATCGTATTATAGCCCGAGGCTATAATGCGGGGCAATGTGTTGTCCGCAAATTCCTTGTAAGTACCTATTTTAGCTTCTTCCTGAGCCATCCCGATATGCGCTTCATAAATAAGAGGGGCTTCGTTTGGGCGTGTAAAATTATTGCAGTTCCATTTATAAGGAAGAGGGGGAGACCAGACCTGGGCATTGAAAATAAGCGTTTGGGGGTCCTGAATAACCCTGTTTGCATAAACCGGGATACGGTCGCCTTCCCCGGCAGGCCAGTGGATCCGGAGCCTGTAAAGGTCGCCGTGTTTCAAAACTTCTGCAGGGAGAGAAATTTCCCAGACACCTTCCTTGTTAATCCGTTTTAATGCAAACTCTTTTTTTTCCTCCCATCCGGTAACCTCTCCGATTATAAAAATAGAATCGGCACCGGGAGCCCATTCCCGGAAAAACCACTTCTTTTCCAAAAAATGAAGGCCGAAATAATGGTGGCCACAAGCAAAATCGGCAAGGCTTATTGTATCGATAGTAAGAGCAGCCTCTTTTTTTATAATGTTGCTTATCCTGCGCTCTATATCGGTTTTGTACGGAATGAGGAAAGGATCTTTTTCATAAAATCTTTCGTTGGTTTCCATAGTCTCTTTCAATCATAAAGTTTATGCAAATGAATTTATCAAAGGACGCTGAAGCATCTTTTCATAAAGATCGATATAATTCCTCGCGGTGACCGGGTGGTTGAAACTCTCGAGGCTTTGTTTCATAATCCTTTTTATGTTTTTTTCTTTTATCTTATCAGGCATGTTGTAAAAATTCATTGCCTGGCCAATTGCCCATAGCAGCCCGTCTGAATTAAAGAATTTGAAAAGAAAGCCATTTCCGGCATTATTTTCAGCATCAAGATGTGTTACCGTATCGTGCAGGCCCCCTGTGTCGTGAGCGACGGTCAAACAGCCGTATATTGGCGCAATCATCTGCGGCAGGCCGCACGGTTCAAAACGCGACGGCATGAGAATAAAGTCCGAGGCGGCATATGCCAGGCGTGCCATGTTTTCATCGAAGTTGCAGACAGCGACGCGGTTATGGAAACGATGATAGTCAACAATGTTTTTAAAATGTTGCTGAAAATCTCCGTTTGCCACAAAAACAATCTCAAGGTTCTGGCTCCAGTATGAAGAAACCACATTATAAAGAACTTCTGCAAGGAGCTGGGAACCTTTCTGGATTGTATCAAGCCGCGACGGCCAGAAAAAAATGGGCGCCTTATCATCCCGTATCAGCCCCAGTCTTTTCTGAAGAGCCCGTTTGTTTTCAAGTTTTCCTTTAGCGTAATCTTTTTCATTAAATTTTCTGACAAGGGAGTTGTCGGAAGATGGATTGAATGTCGGATCAGGCGCGTTGAGTATTCCTGCGGCACAGCCGGCATGCCATTTGTTCGCTAATTGCTGTTTAAGATGGGGCTCAATAAACTCTTGTTTTCCTTCTATTATCTCCGCAAGAAATGTAGGGCTCACCGTGTTTACAAAGTGAGCGGCGAAGACCGCGCTTGTCAGCAGGTCAACAGGGTTTGATTCGCGGGTTCCGTGGTAGTCATAAGCCATGCGCTAATAGAAAAGATTTTGCCAGAAGGAGGCCGCATCGATGCCCGTATCTTCAATGTTTGAGAGAGATGTTTTTTTTGTATGAATATTGTGAATTGTAAACAAACAGGGTATGCCAAGTCTTCTCGACATCGCGGGTATCAAACCGGTCATCCAGTCATTACAATGAATAAGATCCGGTTTTACGCGGGGCACAATGTTGTTTATAACCTCCCGCTGGAATGAAAGAGCTATTTTCAGGTTTTCCCAGCTGTAGTCGGAATAAACATGGTTCAGATAGTAAAACACCCTGTCTTCCGCAAAGTGAATCCTCTCTTCAGGCATTTTGCTGCGGATCAAATCAAGCTCTTTTCCATAAATCGGGGAGAGCTGGGCGCTGAATATCTCCCTGTAGTCCGGCATTGCGACATGGATATCAGCGCCCTGATCGAACAGGGCGCTGATTAAAGCTGCGGAAACATCGGCAAGCCCACCTGCTTTTGCGGTGAGAAGATTTGCGATGTTGCCCATCCCCTCGGGAAGATAAGTAACCTCGGGGGTTACAAGAAGTATCCGGGGATTTACTTTTGAATTTGTTGTCATTTGGCCCCCCCTTGCACGAACCAGGATATATTAAAAGAGTTATGCCCAGGTCAGCAGCTCAGGAGTATTTTTTATCCAGTCGTCACCTTTTGGTGTTGCCCTTGCTGTAAAACCGAATCTTCCTGCAAAGTTGCATGAGACATCACATCCATAAACATACCGGCCATTGCCCAGATCCTGCTGAGCTTTCATTGGTTCATAACTGCCTGTTGTAAGAGAATCGACAGATTTCATCTTGCCAAAGTAAAGCTGAACTTCAATCTCTTCCGGTGTAATTTCTCCCAGGAAGACTTCGGATGTCACGTTAAAAGTGTCGCCAACCCTGAAAGGCCCGGTTGTTTTTCTGACGGGAGGATCTATCTTTATAAATTTCCAGAGAGAACGAAGTCTCTCGCGCTGAAGAGTCAGCGCTTTTGCTTCCGCAAGGTTGTCTGATCTGAGTTCGATCAATCGTTTTGCAGACGGCACATAAAACTGACTATTGTAATTTGAAACCATAACATGGCTGCAGAAATGTTGCATCGCCATTTTCATGGATGCTTTCATTTTAGCTACCCATAATCGGGGGGCATCCCCGTTTTTTCTATCGTAAAAACAAGGGATTACTTCTTCCGAAAGGACATTGTATACAGCCTGGCTTTCAACGGCATCCTGATAATCCGGATCAAAGAACTCTTCGCCGTTGCCGATTTTCCAACCACTTTCTTCGGAGTAACCTTCACACCACCAGCCATCTAATATGCTTACATTTATTGCCCCGTTGATTGCCGCTTTAATCCCGGATGTGCCACAGGCTTCAAAAGGCCGCCTCGGTGTGTTCAGCCAGACATCGGCTCCCTGAACAAGGATCCTTGCTATACTAATATCGTAATTTTCTAGGAAAATCAATCGATGCCTTATACTCGGCCTTTTGGCAAACTGGATAATTTTTTTAATAAGATCTTTTCCCTCCTGATCTTTTGGATGGGCTTTCCCTGCAAAAATAATTTGAATCGGATGGGTTGTTGAAGTAAGAATTGATTCAAGCCTGTCGGGGTCCATAAACAAAAGATGCGATCTTTTGTATGTTGCAAACCTGCGTGCAAATACAATTGTAAGGGCATCCTGGTCCAGGACAGCTTCTATGTCGCTCATGATAGTTGTTGGAGTATTTCTCCTCTCATACTGTTTTATCATGAGTTCCCTGCAGTTACGAATCAGTCTTGAACGGTTCATTTCATGGATGCGCCATAGTTCTTCATCATAGATTCCGTCAATACGGTTCATAATAGAGGGATTCCATGGGTGCTGGCTCCATCCGGGACCAAGGTACCTGTCAAAAAGAAGTGACAGTTCATAGGAGATCCAGGAAGGAACATGAGCGCCGTTGGTCACGTGTGTTATAGGTATTTCATCAACAGGCCTTTCCGGCCAGATATGTGCCCACATTTTCCGGGCAACAGATCCGTGAAGCCGGCTAACTCCATTGCAGAACTGGGACATTCGCAGACCCAGCACAAACATGGAAAACTGGCCGCCGGCATCTTTCCAAAATGGCTGCCCCCAGGATAAAATCTCGTTTTCGCTTATACCAAGCTTCTCCTTCAGTGGAATAATGTAAGGCTTTACAAGATCTGCCGGAAAGACATCATGCCCTGCAACAACAGGAGTATGTGTTGTAAAAACAGATGTGCGCGGGCCGATTTCTAAGGCCGTTTTCAGGTCAATTTTATAGCGGGCAATGATCTGGGCAAGACGTTCAAAACTGGAAAAAGCCGAATGACCCTCATTCATATGAACAACAGAGGGAAATATTCCCATGGAAGCAAGGGCCTGCATGCCGCCTATACCAAGAAGTACTTCCTGGGCTAACCGCTTGTTCTGGTCGGCAGGATATAAATTAGCAGTAATTCCTCTTATTTCGGGAGAATTTTCGGGCAGGTTCGTGTCGAGCAGGAAAAGAGGAACTCGCCCTATCATTATTTTCCAAACCTGTGCGCGAATATTCCCGTTTGGTCCGGTTATGGATATGTATAATTCCTTTCCCTCGACATCAAGGGCTCTTTCGATGGGAAAAGTATAAAGATCCGCCTCGGGATATTCTTCCTGCTGCAGCCCCTCAAGATTAAGATACTGCTTGAAATATCCATGCCTGTAAAGAAGGCTTACTCCAGTTACTGGAAGCATTAGGTCGGAGGCAGCTTTTAAATAGTCCCCGGCAAGCACACCAAGACCACCTGCAAAGAAAGGAAGGCTTTCGTGAATTCCGAATTCCATTGAAAAGTATGCTATTGTTCCATCCGGCTCAAGGGGATAATCAATAAGTTTTGGTTTTGAAAGAACACTGTTTTCATAAAGCTCCCTGACCCGCTTCTGGTGAGCCAGAAAACCTTCGTCATTTGTAAGTTCTTTTAAGCGGGAAGACGAAACCAATGTTGAAAAAACAATAGGATTCTGCCCGGACTCTCTCCAGAGCTTCGGATCTATTCTCCTGAAAAGCTCTTTGGCATCATGGTTCCAGCTCCACCAGAGATTTCTGGATAGTTCATCCAGAAAAGAAAGAGGTGCCGGTATTGCAGGAAATACTTGAAATGGTTGTAAGTGTTTCATTTTATAAGGTCCTTGGTAATAAAATTATGATATTGTTATTCCGGTTTATTAAGTTTTATCCATACCCTTAAAGCCTCGCTTGCGCCCCAGGCCTGAGCATCGCAGCCTCTTGATTTATGCGGGTAGTCTCCATCGAGAATTTCCGGGATATGACCGGTACACCCATAGCCGATAAGCTCGGAGGCAGAAGAAAGCAAAGAAAGGGCGGTATTTTTTCCATAAGGGCCATAAGCATTAACCCAGGCCTCACAAAAGCTGGGAAAAAGCCATGTCCATGCTGTGCCGTTGTGATAAGCAGGTTTACGCTTGGTATCTTCATCTCCGGCATATGTTCCCCGGTAAGGATTGAGGGGATCAATCAGCTGGGCGCCAGATAGTTTTATTTCGAGAGGACGGGAAACCCGCCTGTCCGCAAGGCTTCTGATGGCGCCGGGAACCAGCAGTTCTTCACATGAAGAAAGGATTCTTCGGCAAAGCTGTGAATTTGTGACTGTGCCCAGAGTTATTGCAAGAAGCTGGTTCGGTCTCAATGAATCGTCTTGTTCGGCTTTTATTGCAGGGACTCCGGGACGGGCATTCAGGCAGTCCGCAAGATAGCCTTCTCCGGTCGGAAAGAGGGAAGAAACCGATTTTTGTACTTTGATTGCCAGTTTTTTCCAGTTGCCAGCCGGTCCGGGAACATCAACTTCAGAAAGAAAAAGAAGAGCCTTATGCCATAGGGACTGGATTTCAACCGGGTACCCTTCGCGGGGGGTGCATGCCGGATAATTGGTATCCATCCATGTAAAATGTGCCGGGCTAAAAATAAGACCGGAATCGGCATCCAAGTGTATTCCGTTTGGCGTGCCTTTAATTAGTCTGTTTGCCATTGAAATAAGTATTTTGCGGATAATTCGGCCGTTTAATTTCTGATCGAGGAAAGAATCCGTTTCTTCGGCCAGGATTAAATCGGAGCAGGCCAGAAAAAGCCATAAAGGTGCATCGGACGTGTCTCTGTTTGCCGCGTCATTTCCGGCTATCATGTTGGGAATTGTTCCATCTTTTTCGAACCGGAGAAACTGTTTTATTATAAGTTCCGCCTCCTTGAGTTTTCCTGCGGCAATCATTCCCCTTGCAAAGATAAGAGAATCACGCCCCCAGTCAAGGAACCAAGGATAACCGGCAATTATTGATTTGTAAACCCCTCTTTTGACAATGTAGTGGTCAAGGGCGAGAGTTAATGCTTCTTCAATTGTCAGCGAAGAAGCATTTTTAGAAGAGGATAAATCCTTTTTTCCGGCCTGAGCCGGACAGCGTTGTTTGGTTGCTGTTGAACTAATAACAGAAGCAGACAGGGTGGCTTCTTCTCCGCCTTTTAAAAAGGTATAGAAATAACCTGGGCTGAAAAGATCCGAGCTTGAATCAAGGCCCCGCTCTTCTTCGAGAGACCTGTGTACCATATATTCCCATTCGGGTTCTGAGACAAAGCACCCTTTCGATAAATTGACTGAAAGTCCGTGCTCACCTGATGGTGTAAATGTAAAACCGTCTGGTCTGGCGGTAACAGCTCCTGGCCAGGATTGCTCCGGCCCCTGATAGGCTTTGGTTGTTTCATGAAAACTGCGGTATTCAATATCGGGCCTCAGTATGAGCTTGATTTCCTTATTGTCGGACAATTTTCTGTCTTTATTTCCTGAAGATAACCGGGTAAAGAGCAGGCACACGGAATTTTCACCCTTTACCATTCCGGCTTTTATGTTCAAAAAAATGTGTTCCCCCTGGCCGGTTGGTATATGATAATGCCAGAGTCCGCCTTCTTTGTAATCAAACACAAAAGAATGAAGGCAATCAAGGCAAACATCCTGTGAAAAACCCTGAAAAACGACCCAGGCCCGGCACCTTGTGAAAGCAACGAGACGGTCCACAGGATGCTCATTGTTGGTATTTGCGGCAAGAAGAGCGTCGTATTTGCTGTTCAGTGTTCCCCAGGAGACAGGAACATGCACCATTCCGCCGCGGCCGTTTGTATCAAGAAAAGAAATAGAATTTCTCAGTAATTCATTACGGTTGAAGGCTTGTTTTATCCTGACATCCTTTGCTTTTGTGAGAAAAAGAATAGACGCTTCAGCGTGTTTTGTCCCTCCCTGCCCATAAACCGTCAGTTTAAGCTTCAGGCGATGGTGTTCCGGAGGGATTTGCCTCGGAGAAAAAAGAGCAAAAAAGGAGCCGTCAGAACACGGAAGGCTTTCTTCCCGTGATAAAACGCGGTCCCTGTTTGTAATAAGAGAGCAAAAGGGTGTTTTGGAGCAGATCATAAAAAAGTGGTTGGGGGGTATCATCACTTCTCTTTTGAGATCTTTTGGCCAGTTCCAGACAATTACTCGGGTTTCATGGCTGAACGGGTTCCGGCTGCGGCAAAACTCTTCAGGGTTATCGGCAAGGGAGGCGGCTCCGCTATCAGGGTCATATTCACCTATATCATTATTTCCGTTATATACCCTGAAAATCTCCAGGGCTTTTGCCCTCATTCTTTGACGTGTAGCTTTTTCAGGCGGAAAGAAACCTTTTTCAGAGTTGATATTAATAAGATCAATCTCTTTTTCATCCGTCGTGAGACAGACAACCTGACCCGGATCAAGAGAACATGAGCTGATACTGCCTGAAGATTCAACCTTGATTTTGTTAGAGGTGATGAGATCAAAATATGTTTTTTCTTTAAATCCGGCCTCTTGAGTCTCCCAGGTTGCAATGGTTTTATTCTTATCATCCAGATTTGCCACTATAAGAAGTTTTTTTCCTGTCGGGATATTGTGGCGAAGCAGGACCATCTGGTTTCCCTGGCCCTTTTGAATCAATTCTAAAACTGTTTTATCAAAAAAAGCCGGATGAGTTTTAAGTATATCTGAAAGGCGTTTTATATGTTCAACAAGATTATCTTCTGTTCCCCAGTTGAGGGAAGAGGCCCCGTGAACATCGATCTTTTCAGTCGCGAACCACTCCACGCCGTTTGCAAAGCCGTATGCTCCTTCAAGGGAGCAGAGAGAACACAAGGCTGTCCGCATCCGGGCATATGTTTTGGAGCGGGAAGCAAGCCTGTTGTTGTCGTGGGTTTCAGCAAAGTTCACAAGAATGCCGTCTTCTTCAGAGATACCTATTGCGCCGGGAAGATAATTTTCTAGCTGACCCCGGTCATAGTTTTGAAACAGTTCCGAATAAGCCCAGTTGAAATTTCCTGAATTCAATAGGTCACGGGTGACCGATATTTTCCCTCCCAGCCCCTCTAAAAGAAAAAGAGCATCGGGGAACTGTTCCCTAACGGATGAAATTATGAAGCGCCATGCAGGCAATGGAATCATATAGCCTGCGTCACAGCGGAACCCGTCAACGCCTCTGCGGCACCATGTTAAAAAGACATCGGCCATGTATTTCCAGAGGTCCTTTTTTGAATAATCCAGCATTGTAAGATCTTCCCAGCTGACACCCCAGGCACCCGGAACTTTGATCTTCCCGTCATCGCCGCGCACCAGCCATTCGGGATGGGTTTCGTGCAGGGCTGCCCCCCAGCCTGTGTGGTTGATGGCTATATCTATGATGATTTTTGCACTGCGTTCATGGATGGCATCCACAAGTTCAATGAATTGCTCAAGAGGCGTTGCCCGGGTGTCGAATTCGGCAAGGGCCGGGTCTACAGCCGTAAAACCAAGAGCGGCAAAAGGACTTCCAAAACGGCCCATGCGGGCATATGTTGTAGGTGTCGGATTGATAGGAAGAAGCTGGATAATTCTGCACCCCAGTTTGCCTATAATAAAATCGAGTTCCCGAATAAGGTTGCGGAATGTGCCTGAAGGAGGAATTACGGCATACCCTTTTGCATCAAGGTCTTGAATCCATTTATCTTCTGCCGGACTGGAAAGACCGTTGCCTTCTTTATTAGGTCCAAACTGCCGGACGAAAGCATTGTATATGATATTGGCACAGCAGGTGTCGGCCGGTTCAACATTGATTGTGGTATTTTCGCCGGATGGCCAGACAGGGTTTACATCACCTTCTTTTAAAAAGAAGCATTTGGCCTCAAAATGGCCGACCTCGCAAAGAGGGATGGTAATTCGATAGGTCTGCTCATCGATCTTTTTCATGGGAATGTCAAACCAGTCCCTCCCAAGAAGGGGTTCATCATAAAGGACTTCTCTTATGTTTTCGTTCCTGTAGGTTCCGGCACGGCCAAGATTTGTCCGGAGCCAGGAGCTACCTTTAAGGTGAGCAGAAAGTGTAAGGGTGAAAGCCTGCGTGTCACCGCTGAACATCAGAATACGAGTTCCCGGGGAAGGGGTTTGGGATGCAAAGACTGAAGGCTCCATTATGAACTATCCCTCTATGACATGCTTTGCAAGATGTCCCAGCTCCGGAAAGATCAAGACCTTGCAGGCGAGTTTGCAGGCTTTAAGGCTGCCCGGCATGCAAAAAACGATTGTTTTTCCGATAACTCCCGCTGTGGCGCGTGATAATAGTGCAGCCGAGTCAATTTCTTCAAAACTAAGCTGGCTGAAAACAGGACCGAATGCAGTCAGCTCTTTTTCAAACAAGGGACGTACAGCCTCAATTGTGACATCTTTGCTGCTTACCCCGGTTCCTCCCGTTAATAAAAGAACCTGGGGAGCCTGATCATAAACAGCATTCCTGACGGTTTCGGTAATGCTGTAAATGTCATCAGGAACAACCTTATAGAATACAACATCGTGCCCTTCCTTTATTGCCCGCTTTTTAATCCAGCGTCCGCTTTCATCGCTTGCTTCCGTCCTCGTTGTTGAAACAGAAATAACGCCTATTTTAACTCTTTTCGGAGCATTTTTTTTATGTTCATCCGAACCCATAAGCTATCCTTTTTCTATGACTACTTCGTCGGCGCCGTCATGTTCGGACAACAGAACGTTAACTGTTTCAAGGCGCCGGGTTGTGACCTGTTTCCCGACATAATTAGCCTGGATAGGAAGTTCCCTGTGGCCTCTGTCGACAAGCACAGCCAGCTCTATACGGTCCGGTCTTCCATAATCCATAATAGCATCCATCGCGGCTCTTATTGTCCTTCCGGTAAACAGAACATCGTCAACCAATACAAGCTGTTTTTCATCTATGGAAAAGAAAATATCAGTTGCCTGAACGACGGGGTGGTGGCTTATCCTGGTCCAATCATCCCTGTACAGGGTAATGTCAATTATGCCGGTCGGTATTTCAATTCCTTCAATTTTTTTTATTAAAGACTGTATCCGCCTGGCAAGGAAAACTCCGCGGGTCTGAATTCCAATCAGAGAGAGATTGTCAGCTCCCCTGTGAACCTCGAGAATTTCATGAGTGATTCTGGTTATGATGCGCTCTATATCGGCCGCATCAAGTATTGGATATGCATTTTTCATTGTTTCTCCGGTATTCATTTGTTTGATAAGTTGTTACACCTTTTAGTAAATATAATCACAGAGAACAGTTCCTTTTATATCATGTGTGCCATTTTGTTCAAGAGGTAATATGGAATTGCACGGGGATAATGCTTTTGTGAACCGAAACAGCGAGTGAAATAAAAGGTGACGCAATTTCCCGTGGTTGAATCCGCCTCAGATGGACCGCTGCTAGTTGCTGGGAGCGGCAAATATAAGAATAAATTATATTTTTATACCGGGAAAAACCGGATGTCATTCAGTCGCAGGGCAAATTTATGTCAGAGACAGCTATAGAACCATGAAAACCCGCCTCGGTTTATCCAGGCGGGTTATTCCTTCCTCTTTTGCGGCCTTAACCGCTTCATCAAAATCCTTATTCGATGGGCTTGAGGAAAATTCTTTATATTGATAAGCCTTTCCGCACGGCCTGTACTGAAACATGATATTAACATAGGTGTTTTTTGATATTTTATCTGCAATAAACCGCATTATCTCTCTTGTTCCGGCATGCCCGTGCGGCATTACAAGATGTCGGACAAGCAAACCCCGCAGGGCAATGCCATCTTCGTCCACAACAAGGTCTCCGGTCTGTCTGAACATCTCGGCAAGGGCATTTCGGGCAAACTCCGGATAGTCTCTTGCATCGCATGCTTTATCCGCAATATCCGGATCCCAGAACTTGAAATCGGGCATATAGATATCAATAACGCCATCAAGAATTTTCAGGGTTTCAACCCTGTCATAACCTCCCGTATTGTAAACAAGAGGTATACGGAGGCCTTTTTCAACTGCTATCTCGAGAGCTGAAAGAATCTGAAACACAACATGGGACGGAGTGACAAAATTGATATTGTGGCAGCCTGATTTTTGAAGCGCGAGCATTATTCCGGCCAGTTGCCCGTCCGAAATTTCTTCGCCGCAGCCTTCATGGCTTATGTCGTAATTTTGACAAAACACGCAAAGAAGATTGCAATGGGTAAAAAATATTGTGCCGGAACCATTTCGCCCGACAAGCGGAGCCTCTTCTCCAAAATGGGCATTATAACTTGATACCATTGCCCTTGCGCCTGTTTTACAAACTCCGGTTTCGCCCGAAAGCCTGTCCACTTTGCATTGCCTCGGGCAAAGGACGCATGAGCCAAGAATTCTGCGGGCTTGTTCCGCCTTTTTCTTCAGCAATCCTTTCTTATAAGTTTCTATGTAGGCAGGTTGAAACACTTCATTGGTTCCTCGTTGCCGCAGATGGACTTTTTACAAAGTCGTCAGGAAAAGCCAAGCAGTTTTCCTCCCTGAAAGACGCAAAAAGAGGCAATCCATGCAACCGATGTGCTGTATATTATGCTGAAAGCAGTCCATTTGAAGGAGGCAGTTTCTTTCCTTATCATTGCGATGGTGGCAAGACACGGCAGATAAAGAAGCACAAAAACCATCATGGAAAGAGCGGAAAGAGGAGTCATGCCGGAAGAGCGCAGCGCATTTTTTAAGGCGTCTTTATCACCGGGTCCTTCGGTTGAATAGAGCACCCCTAAAGTGCTTACGACTATTTCTTTTGCGAAAAAACCCGTTAAAAGCGAAACGCTGCCCCGCCAGTCAATACCGAGCGGCTCAAATACAGGAGAAACACCTTTCCCTATTCTGCCCATGTATGATTTTTCGGTTTTTACCGCATTCATTGCTTTTTCTATTTCAGCTATTGCAACAATTCTTTCATTTTTTAAAAGCTCTTTCCCTTTTTCATCTGCTGCGGCAATTTTTATATTGAATGATTCATTTGCCCGGTCCATTTCAGCAGAATAATCAGCGGAATAATCTACATTCCGGGGAAAAGCCGAAAGCGACCACACTATAACTGAACCTACCAGTATCACTCCCCCCATCCTCTTTAAAAACATCTTGCTCCGGTCCCACATATGAATCATCAGGCTTCTTAACATCGGAACCCTGTACGGAGGCAGCTCCATTACAAAAGGAGCATCAATTCCTTTCAGAAGTGTTGAACGAAAGAGCCTGCCGGATATAATGGAAAGGATAATCCCGAGAAGGTATAAGGAGAAAATCACATTGCCTGCTTTTGCGGCAAAAAAAGTGCCGGCAAGCACAATATAAACAGGAAGCTTGGCGGAACATGACATGAAAGGAGTAATCAGGATTGTAAGAATACGGTCTTTCTCGCTCTCTAAGGTCCTTGTTGCCATTATTGCCGGAACGTTGCATCCGAATCCCATGAGCATCGGTATAAAAGATTTTCCGTGAAGTCCTATGAGGTGCATTATCTTATCCATGATAAAAGCCGCTCTTGCCATGTATCCCGTATCTTCAAGCAGGGCGATACAGAAAAAAAGAATCAGGATGTTAGGCAGAAAAACTATTACACTTCCGACCCCCCCGATAATTCCGTTTATCAGCAAATCTTTAAAAAGGCTTTCGGGAACAATGCTGCCTGCATATGAAGAAATAAGGCTTACACCGCTTTCAATCCAGTCCATCGGGTATGCCCCGAGAGTAAAAGTCAGCTGGAACATGGCCCATATGAAGAAAATGAATATCGGAAATCCAATGAAACGGTTAGTCAGGACAAGATCAATATTGCGCGAAACGTCTACGCGCTGTTTTACGGTTATTGTCTGTACTTCCTTGATGATGCCGGCAATAAACCCATAACGGTCATCTGTCATCACTATTTCAGGATCTTCGTCAAAAGCGTTTAACAGGTATTTTCGAAGAACACCGGTTTCTTCAAGTATCTCCTCACCGGCTGCTCCTGCTTTCTCAACAAAGCGCTCCTTAACAATCTTGTCATCCTCAAGAAGCTTTATTGCTGTCCATCGAGTCTTGTAGTTAATCCTGTCTTTTGCTTTCCGTTCAATAAGGCCTTGAATCTTTGTAATAGCATTCTCGATATCCCTGCTGTATTTCACATTCCGGTTTTCACTTTTATCCGGACTCGATTCAGCAAGTTTTATTGCTTCTTTCAAGAGAATATCCATTCCTTCATTCTTGTTCCCAACGGTAAAGACAACGGGGACATCGAGAAGGTTGGAAAGCTTTTCGGCATCAATTTTAGTTCCGTGCGAACTGGCAAGATCCGCCATGTTAAGGGCAAATAGCACCTTGCTGTCAATTTCTCTTAACTGGGTTGCAAGATAAAGGCTTCTTTCGAGGTTGGATGAGTCTATGATATCAATGATGACATCAGGGGATTCTTCCAGCACAAAGTTTCTGGCTACGATCTCTTCTATCGAAAAAGGGGTTAAGCTGTACGTTCCGGGAAGATCAACAATTTTAAGTTCATAACCGAATTTATTTATTAAACCTTCCTTCTTCTCAACCGTGACCCCGGGCCAGTTTCCTACTTTCTGTCTCGTGCCGGTAATGTTGTTGAAGATGGTTGTTTTGCCGGAGTTGGGATTTCCCGCAAGAGCAATGGTAAGGGTTTTCTTTTCAGACATGGGGCAATTCAATCCTGTTGCTGCAGTTTTTCTACAGTTATTTGCGCTGCCTCTTCAACCCGCAGAGATATATGATAATTTTTTACAATCAGCTCTAATGGATCTTTCAAGGGAGCATACTTATCAACATATATTTGAGCACCTTTGACTATTCCCATTTCAAGAATTCTTCTGCGCAAAGCACCGTTTCCGCCTACCCGTACTATTACCGCGGTCTCCCCTTTCTTCATTTCACTCAACAGCATTAATCCCTCTCCGCACCATCAAACATGTTCTACAATTATTTTCTGGGCAAGACCCTGTCCTATTACATATCTGCTTGATTGCACAGCTATAACAACCTGACCCTTGCTGAAATTCGTAACGACTTCAATCTCGTCTTCAGGCCTTATTCCCATGCTCAAAAGTCGCATGCGTGCACCGGATCCTCCCATAATCTCTCTGATAACAAGCCGCTCACCCTGCTTTGCCATTGAAAGCGGCATAAGCCTCTCTCTTTCTTTCAAACATTCTGAACAAATTCCATATAGTTCCATTTTATGCTGAAGCAGGTGAAATCCATGTTTTGAAGCGATATTAACCTGCAGATTTTCTATGGCATCTTCCTCAAACTCAACGATTTTCTTGCATTTTATGCATATCATATGATCATGGTGCTGCCCAAGATGCAAGTGTTCATAACGAACCATGCCATTATCAAATCTGTTTTTCAGGGCAAAACCAAAGTTGCACATCAGTTTCAATGTATCTCTTACAAACTCATTATCGAGATTATGCCCGCTATCATTCAGAATTTGTGTCAGTTCCGCAGAAGTTAAATGTTTTTCCGTTTGAAGAAAAGCCTCAAGCACCTTGAACCTGTCTTCAAAGCTATCGATATTCCCTTTTTTAAAAAGTTTTTCGAATTGTTTCTTTTCTTGTTTGTGAGTCCGTATCATGTCTGTTCCTTATTAAACCGAAATAGCGAGCGCCCGCCACACTTCAATGGCGGACAAGCAAACCATGCAGCAAGCTGCGGAAAAGCTTTAAATTATTTACGATAATAGTGCCTGAAGGAAAAGTTGTCAACAAACCAGATTTATTATGCTTTGATGACTTGGCAAGATTGATGGACTCGAATAAATTCAGGAATACGGTTTTTATGAGAAACCGTATTCTGCTGACAGGGCTGAATGGAAACTCAAAAAAATTAATAAGGCTGGTATCCATACGGAAACAAATTATGGAAACTATCTGGTATGTCCGGGTATATCATAAGTTGTGCAGGAACCGCTCGAACACGATCTTGTTTGAGAGCTTCCAGATGTTTTATTTCCGGAACTGCCGCCCATTGCAAAATTGGTTGTGCTGATAACCCGCTCAAAAGCATCGCTTCCACATTTGGGGCATTTAAGCTCTTCCTCTTCATTGCTGTTCATTAACAGAAGCTCAAAAAATTCAGAGCATTTCGAGCATTTAAATTCATATATTGGCATAATATCAATCCTTTATAAAGCCTTTATTCTGCAGTGCCCGGTTGTTTGCAGCCGGAACCGCCAGTCTTATTTATTATCACTATAAAACTATTGTCAAGCAATAGCAATTGGTGTCCACACATAAAAAAATCTTGAACACAGGTGAGTTTACAGGCAGAACACGGCTAAATGATCCTTCGTAACATCCTGACAGTCTTAATGTTAACTCCAATGTAATAGTGAATGAGGACATAACGCATGCCGGGCATTTATTTCTTTTAAAATCGAGGTGTTTCTTGGAACGAACACCGGCTTTCCTTTAAATAAACAGGAAATACAGATAGATAATGAACCTAATATGCCTGAGATGCAATCATCTTTTTGTTACGTATAGCGGCATGAATTCATGGCTAAGTATTACCTGCATGAAAGGGAGGCAGATTGCCTAGAAGACCTTGCTTGTTTTGCTTCTGCTCATACATCAGTTTATCAGCGCGTGCAATTAGTTCGTCAATGGAACAGGGATTATAAGGATCATAATAAGCGCAGCCCATGCTGATCGACAGGATATATTTCCGGTTTTCCTGATTGTTCCAAATGTCGATCAGTTGCTGAAGTCGAGCAGTATAGACTTCAGGATTTGTTCCCTTTATATTAATGGCAAGGACGGCAAATTCGTCCCCACCTAATCGGGCAATTATGTCTGAGGCTCTGAAGGTCTCCTTGAATATATTTGCTGCTTCAATAAGCGCTTTATCCCCTTCTTCATGTCCCAGTTTATCGTTAATCCATTTCAGCAGGTCCAGATCAGCAAAAAAGAGCGACATTCCACTCTTATTCCTTTCTGATAATTTTAACTGCTGCCTCGCAAGAGATAAAAAACCCCTTCTGTTATACAAGCCAGTTAGCTGATCGGTTAACGAAAGGGCAAGAATTTCCGCCTCCATCCTTTTGCGGGCGGTGATATCATTGATAGTTCCATCAAAGCAAACCACCTTTCCCTCGTGGTCGTAGATCGCCCGAGCAGTTATAGATCCCCAGATAGGAGTGCCATCCTTCCGTTTGAGCATTACCTCCTTCTTCGAAATAAAACCCTTCTCCATCAACTCTGCTGATACTTCCTTACGCTTTGCTGGATCAACGTATAGGTCTAAAACATCCTGGCTTAAAAACTCATCTACTGAATCAAAACCATGCAACCGGGCCAACGCCGTATTAACCATAATGAAACGACCATGCGGACCGGGAGTATTTCTATAGAGGCCGATAGGAAGACTTTCAATGAATAAGCGATGTTTTTCCTCATTCTCACGCAACTTCTCTTCTGCCTGCTTGCGTTTGGTGATGTCGCGAACAATAGCCTGAATGTAATATTTACCAGCAGCGCTGAAAGCATTCAGGCTAACCTCTGCATCAAATAGAGTCCCATCGTAACGACTGTGCTTCCATTCAAAGAACTGTTTCTGGCCTCTGAGCGCCGCCTCAATCTTCTCCTGTGCTTTCTCATTGGATTTCCTTCCATCAGGCTGAACTTCCGGAGAGAACCGGTAAGGAGGCTGCCCTATTATCTGTTCTCTTGTACAACCAAACATTTCCAGGGTCTTTGAGTTGCAGTCAATAAAGATATTATGATCCATCAAGAAAATAGCATCGCTGGCAGACTCGAAAAGGGTCCGGAACTTGGACTCACTCTCACGCAACACCTCCTCAGCCTGCTTTTGCCCAGTGATGTCGCTGATAAAATTTACAGTGGCAGGTTTTCCTTCCCAGGAGATCACAACTGCACGCGAATCAACCCATCTGACAGTGCCATCCAAAAGAACAACCCTGAATTGCTGGACCGGCTGATTTTCTTCACCGCTCATTACCCTCATGTGCGCCTCAAATACCTTTTTAATATCTTCCGGGTGTAGGAGCTCCAAAAAGGGCATTGAAGTTAGCACCTTCTCCGAGTAACCAAGAATTTTTGCAGCCATAGGATTCACATATTTCAACAATTCGTCCTGGGCGATCAAGATAACCTCTGCTGCATTCTCCACCATAAGACGATATTTCTCCTCACTCTCAATCAGCGCCTCTTCTGCCTGCTTGATCGCTGATCGTTCCAGTTTTATTATTTTCTGCTTCAGGGCAGATATCTCTTCGAGCAGTTCTTGATTTGTTTTGGATGGATCATGCATCTAATGCTCCTATATGATGATAAAATGTGCTGGCGGAACAAAAATGGGCAATATTTGTTTAGTGATTTATTAAATATTTGCAACATTTATCGGATACCCATTGAGATGTCAAATGTAATATCGGACTAGCAGATACTGTTTACCATTTGAAATCAATGGCTTTTCCTGACTTATGCTGGTTGCTGATTTCAGAAATAAGCGTAAAAAAAACCAATTACTGATTTTTCATAAGTGCCCAATTGCCGGCACCGCTGTCAACATCTATATCTTCGCAACATACTCTGATTTATCTGTTGATATTAATATGTTGGATTTTGTTATGGGAGTCAGCCATTGCTCTGTTTTGGGAAGAACTATATGAGTTTCAAGCCTTTCGATCGCGCTTTTAATAAATAATGCTTAAAAGGAGATACCCCATCCGGAAATACAAGAGATAATTAAACAAATCACTAAATTGTATCCGGATAAAGCCTTTTAAGTCGAAAAGATTAAACATTGATGTTACAATGAAAACTGGAGAAAAAATTTAAAGAAATTGAAATCATTTCGCAAATCTTTAATCTAAAGAGGAGGCTAAATGGAAATGGATAAGCAGATAATATTCAGCCCCATAGGTATTATTCACTCTCCCTTTAAAGAAGCAAAAAAAATGCCGATTCAGCCTGCCGCTGCAAAGGGCATTGAAGGAACCATTGATATTAATTCTGAACTTGAAAACGGGCTAAAGGATCTCGATGGATTTTCTCACATTATTTTACTTTACCATTTACATCTTTCAAGGGGTTTTTCCCTCGAGGTTGTGCCGTTTCTTGATGACAAAACGAGGGGCGTTTTTGCAACAAGAGCTCCCCGTCGACCCAATGCAATCGGATTGTCGATCGTCAGGCTTGTTGATATTAAAAAAAACAGGCTTTATATTCAGAACGTAGATATTGTGGATGGAACGCCCCTGCTTGATATAAAGCCCTATGTCCCGGAATTTGACGATCAGAAAGCCGAACGGATCGGGTGGCTCTCTGACAAGATTGATAAGATGCGTGAGATGAAGGCAGACGAAAGGTTTAATTAGCAGTGTCCATAATGATAAAAACAGCATCACCTTGACTTTATGCTTTTGTTTCCGTATATCCCTGTCAATTGCTTTCTTAAATCGGCACAACATGCCTGCTGCTTCACGATTTCGTCAATTCTTATGTTGTTTAAACCAGCGTGCAGATAGCAATATTAATAATCAGAAACAATTTCAATTTCTTAAAACTTAATAACAACAAATCCATTGTTCTAATTATGAAAACATCTGAAGAAAAAGTCAAACCGTTCAGGCTTGTTAAATATTTCACTTTTTCAAGTCTTATCGTAATATTCATAGGCACAATAGTGCTGTCCGTTCTAAACACCAACTGGGTCCGAACAACTCAGCTGAAAATGAGCGAAGATTATGCGGATCTTATTGTTAAAAATCTTAATCATCAGATTTTTTTACAATTTATTCTTCCTGTTACTGTAAAATACGGAAAAATCCAGTTAAGAAATCCGGAACAATCTGAAATTATGGATAATGTCATACATGGCACCCTTCACGGCTATAAAGTCGATTCGGTAACCATATACGATCTCAAGAAAAATATAGTTTCATATAGTTTAGATAAAAGCCTGGTGGGAAAAGAGAATCTGGGCGGGGAGGAATATAAGAAGGCCATTGCCGGTGAGTTATCAAAAAAGCTGGTACAAAAAGGAAATTTTATTGAAACCCTGCTCGGGTTTCCAGCCGAAATTAAAATGGTTGTTTTCGCTCCGCTCCGCCTCGAAAGAGCAAGACCCGGGATTGAGGGTCCAATAGTGGGTGTTATTGAAATAGTCGAAGATTTGTCTGATGATTATAGAACAATTTTCAGATTTCAGCTTCTTATTATAACAGCAATAACAATTGTCATGAGCGGTCTCTTCGTTACTCTTATTTTTGTGGTCAGAAGAGGTGAAGAAATAATAGAAAAGCGTGCGGTAGAGCGGCAAAAACTCGAAGAACAATTGAGACGTGCCGAACATTTGTCATCCATAGGTGAAATGGTCGCGGGTGTTTCTCATGAGATCCGGAATCCCCTGGGAATTATCAGGAGTTCGGGTGAGCTTTTAAAGAAAAAAATTGCAACCCTCGATCCAACCAATTCTATTCCTGAAATAATAGTTGAAGAGACTATCCGGCTGAATAATATTATAACTGATTTCCTTGATTTTGCTAAGCCCAAAAATCCGGATTTTATTCCCTGCCATATAGAAGATATTCTTGAAAAAAACATAGTTTTTCTTGCCCAGCAATTCAAAGACAGTGGATGTACCGTTGAAACTGTTAGGGCCTCCAATCTCCCGGAAGTATTTGCCGATTCCAATATGTTGTACCAGGCATTTTTAAATGTTCTTATTAACAGTATGCAGGCAATGCCTGATGGCGGAAAAGTTTCTGTTTCAGTAAGCTCTGATCATGAAGGAATCATTATTTTATTTGAAGATGAAGGGAAAGGAATTCCTGATGATCTTTTGAATAAGATCTGGGACCCCTTTTTTTCAACCAAAGATAAAGGAACTGGTCTTGGTCTTGGAATCGTAAAAAAGATCATTGAAGCTCACAGCGGTATAATTGAAATCTCAAACAGGCCGGTACAGGGTGTTCAGGTCCGGATAAAAATACCTGCAAGGCAGGGGGTATAAACATGGAAACTGTTTTGATAGTAGATGACGAGAAAAACTATCTTCCTGTTTTAAGTGCAATACTTGAAGAGGAAGGATATGAAACCCTAACCGCAAATAATGGCATTACTGCTCTAGAAATTGTGCAGAATTCAGATATCGATCTGGTGCTGACAGATATGAAAATGCCTCTTATGGATGGAATTGAACTCCTTGAAAGAGTCAAAGCAATAGATCCGGATCTCCCCATAATCATGATGACAGCTCATGGGACTGTTGAAAAAGCTGTGGAAGCCATGCAGAAAGGAGCTTATAATTATATACTTAAGCCTTTCAATAACGAGCGACTCGTTATTTATGTCAAAAAAGCCATGGCCATGTACAGTGTTGTTAAAGACAACAGGCGACTGCGCAATGTTGTAGAATTACAGTATAATTTTGGAAATCTGATCGGCAAAAGCGACGCCATGCTAAATGTCTTCGAAACTATACGCAAGGTTGCCCCATCTTCTGCTACCGTATTAATAGAAGGTGAAAGCGGTACCGGAAAAGAACTTGTTGCAAAATCGATCCACTTCAACAGTCCGAGGCGAGATAAGCCTTTTATAGCCGTAAATTGTTCGGCTCTTTCCGAGAACCTCCTTGAAAGCGAGTTGTTCGGCCACGAAAAGGGTGCCTTTACAGGAGCAATTTCCATGAAGAAAGGCAGGTTCGAACTGGCGGATGGAGGCTCCCTTTTTCTTGATGAAATATCCGAGCTTTCTCAAGGACTGCAGGTAAAATTGCTTCGCGCACTTCAGGAGAGAAATTTTGAAAGAGTGGGCGGAGTTAAACAGATTCTGGTAGATATCCGCATTATTGCTGCAACAAACAGGCAGTTAAAAGAGGAGGTAAAACAAGGCCGTTTCAGGGAAGACCTGTTTTATCGGCTAAATGTTATTAATATTGTCATTCCGCCTTTACGGGAAAGATTGGAAGACATACGCCTGCTTGTTGATCACTTTATAAAGAAATATGCCGCAGAAAGAAAAGCAGGGCCAGGCATAATAGGCGTTGATACTGACGTTGAACGCCTTCTGTACGATTATACATGGCCCGGAAATGTCCGCGAACTTGAAAATGCAATCGAAAGAGCCATGGTTTTGTGTACAGGGGATAAAATAAGAGTATTCGATTTGCCAAGAGAATTTAAAGATAATGTTTACAACACTCTATATTTTGACGGAATTCCCGCTACAGCAAAATTATACGAAACTTTGGAGTTAGTAGAGAAGGCCATGATAAAAAGAGCCTTGAAGATAACAGATAATGTCCAATCTCATGCAGCAGAATTACTTGGAATAGGAAAAAGCGGCCTTAACCAGAAATTAAAAAAGTTTAACATGGATGCCAATTCATAATAATAAACTTGCGATAAAACAAGCATATCAGCATGTTAATATATATAAGAGGTGTGTATATAATACCGGTTCAAAAAAACGAATCAGGACCTAAACACAAAATATGCTATATAAACAAGCCATTATCCTCACACGCATATTCCCTGGTTCAAAATTTTGAACAAAAAGGCCAGCAAACTTATAAATAAGACCATGTTTTAATATAGGCGGAGCAGAAGGCAAAAGAGATAACCACCTTGAATTTAAGAATATTAATATAAAGGGGCAAATAATTTATTAATAATAACCGATTTGGCAAGCAACTTGCATCTCTATATTTCCAAACCTGATAAGTTTTTCATCTTTCCTCCTTAACGGTCTTCCGAAATATTCGGTTGGCCGTTATTTTTTTATAGAACCCGTCACGAACGCTCTTTTGCAATTGCAAGGTAAAAAGAACCGGCAAATTCAGATACGATTTTTTTATAAGCATCCCTGCTCATCTTCTCGTTTCCCATTGCAGCATAAATTCTTCCAAGATTAAATAAAGCTTCATCTTTCAGGAAAGTATCAGGTTCTGATACAATCATTTCAAAATACTTAACCGCAGATTTTAAATCATTTTTTTCTTCATAAGCATAACCGAGGTTGCTTAATATAATGTTTTTTACTGTCTGATTATCACTAAAATCTTCAAGCGCTTTCCTATAAAGATCTATTGCACCGGCAGTGTCGCCAGAATTGATGGAAATATTGGCAAATTCTATCCGGGCTATCTTGCCGCCGCTGTTACCGGAATATTTATCAATTATTTTTATAAAGTCATTTTTTATTTCTTTAAACGCTTTTTCAGAGCCGTTTTTCTTGAGAGAAACCTCATAGTTTTTCATTGTTTTTTCAAGCATGGCAAAAGCCTGGCCTTCAGATCTGTATGAAAAATAGCTGATTCCGGAAAATATTATTCCGATTAAAATCAATAATCCGACCGCATACAATAATTGCACTTTATATGTTGCCATGATTTTTAGCAATTTGCCTGAAAAAGTTATAAACTCATCAGGCGCATTCAATAGTTCTTTTCTTGTTACCTTCTTTTTTGCCATTATTCCTCCGGATATTATTTTAGCAACTCTTTTATCCTTTGCCAGCCTTCATCAGGAATATTCGCTCCTACTACCTGGCAAACTTCATAACCACATGCAGAACCAAGCTCACCGCATTTTTCAAGTGGAAAACCATTTACAAACCCGAATAAAAATCCGGCCGCCCACAGATCACCGGCGCCTGTAGTATCAATTGCAGAACCACTCCCTTTAGGTTCAACCCGAAATCTTTTGCCCTTTCTGCAAATATAACTTCCACGTTCCCCAAGCTTTAATATTGCAATCTCAGCCCTTTCTGAAAGAGCATCCAGAGCCTGCAATTCATCTGATTGACCTGTAAACGCAAATGCTTCGTCTTCATTTGCAATTAATATATCGACATAATCATCAACAATCTTTTCGAGAAAATCTTTAGATTCTTCAACGACGGTAAAACTGGCAAGATCGAGAGAGATAAGAGCACCGGCAGCTTTTGCGGTGTTCAAAGCTGTAAGTATTAAATCCCTGTTAAATAAAAGATAACCCTCGATATGGACAACAGCGGCATCTTTAAAACAATTATCTGTTATTTCTTCGGGTCTTGTTTCAGAAGAGGCGCCAAGACAGGTAAACATAGAGCGCTGTGCGTCAGGTGTTATTATTGAAAGGACTCTTCCGGTGGGAGAAGAAGATGTAAATAACAATGGTTCAACATTGTTTTCTCTTAAATCCTGCTCAAAAAACCTTCCCAGGTCATCTTCTCCCAATTTTCCGACAAAACGTGCAGCACCACCAAGTTTCCCTATTCCAACCATCGTGTTGCATGCAGAACCACCCGGAACAATTCTGGTTTTGTTAGTTGCCAGGGATAAAGTGTTTTCAATAACATTGTCTGCGACAAGGATCATGCCGCCTTTTCTGGAGCCCAATTTATTTAAGAATTCGTCGTTTTCAAGGGCCAGGATATCAACCAGGGCTGAACCAATACCAACTATCAGTTTTTTCTCATAATTTCTATTTGAGCTACCGGTCATTCGTTTTCCTGCAACATTCGATCAATATTTGAGCCAAGTATCAAGAAAGACCCCGTAATGGTTTTTCGAAGAACCACGGGATTTATCTTTCAAGAATGGCCACTTCGCAGAATCCTTCAAGAGATTTTTTAAATTTTACCGCATCGTTTACCGACCCCACTATTGAATCATAGTGCATCGGTATAGCTATTTTCGGTTTAATTCGTTTTGCTGCCTCAACAGCTTCATCCGCAGTCATTACATAGGTTCCGGACACAGGAAGAAGCGCTATGTCAACAGGAAAAGAGCCCATCTCAGGTATCAAATCAGTATCCCCTGCATGGTATATTCTTTTGTTTTCTATTGTAATTACAAAACCAAGCCAGTTATTTGTTTTTGGATGAAAGGCCTTATTGGTGTTATACGCTGGAACAACTTCAATTTCAATTCCGGAAACAGATAAATTATCACCTGGCTTAACTGCCCGCACATCTCCGTTAAGGCTTTTGGCAGACTCTTTCTCCGTAAAAAAAATAGTCGACGGTGTCCTGATTTTATTAATATCCGGAACTGAACAGTGATCATAATGGGAATGAGTTATAAGAATTATATCCGCTTTATCATAATCAACTATTTCATAAGGATCTATGCAAACAACTTTCTGGTTTGTTTTTATTAGAAACCCGGAATGCCCCAGCCATTTGATATTATTAAGGATTTTCTGTTCCATCTAAATCCCTCCATACCATTAACTATAATGAGAGTATCTCTTCGTTATGGTTAACCATATATTCACATCAAACAGCATTTTTCCACAGACAACTGAAAAAACGCATCACCTCTGCAGAATGATTATGTTCGGAAAAACCATCAACCTGTTATTTCTGTTTCGGATGACATTCCACACAACCTGTTGGGCCCGGATTTTGCAAATTTGATTTTAATACTTTTTTTGACGATTCAAGTCCGGCATTTTTTTCTTTATTTGCCTTATGGCACCCGATACACTGGTTATGATAAGCGTTCTTGAAATATCTATATGCCGTATCGGGTTTTACCTTTTTTCCCTCTGTCCGTGGATTGCTTGAAAGATCATGGCAATTTGATGTCCCGCAGGAAAGGTTTTCGGTGTTTCCTTCCCACTTATGATGACACGTGCGGCAATCATACATAAAGTGTTTGGAATGGTGAAAATTGACTGGCGCGTTCTTCTGTTCAGCCTGTTCAGGAGCCGAAAGGACTATCACTCCCATCGGAACGCACAACTCCACGTCATTCCCAAAAGTTGCCGAAATACCCGCGAAGCACAGCACAACAATAAGGCTCAAGCCCACAAAAAACATTTTTTTCATTCATCACCTTCGACGCGTTTTAAATTAGTATATGTATTCTACTTAGCCGACACAATCTTCTTTGTCCTACAACACAATAAGAAAATTATTGTATGTTCCAAAGCGGTTTTGGCAAAGCTGGTTGTTCTTGGGATCATTTTGCCATTTTCCGTCAACCAAAAACCTGTATTCGTATCTTCCGGGATTAAGAAAAACCGTTTTTTTCCAAATTTCATTATTCTCTTTTTTCATGGGATGCGTTTTTTCATTCCAGTTATTAAAATCACCCACTAAAGCAATATTGTTGGCTCCCTGAAATTAAAGAATGAAAGCTGTTCTCCTTTTGCCGGTCTTTCCTCTTGTTTTTTCCTTTACCATATATACCTCCCTTCGTATCTCCGGGTTTTGCGGCATTAAAAATGTATATTTAACAGAACGGTTATCTTTAAGCAAAAACCATGGATTATAATTTATTGTGAGACCTGAGTTCACAATAAAATTTTTTAAGAGCGGCAGGATGGAATACCGGAATACAATTATCCTTAAATATCAATATATAGTAATGATATTTAATGTTTATTAATTTTATTGTCAAGGTATTTATTCTTGCTGTTAATACGACATAATAATTAAGATATGGTTATATGGCAAAAAATAAGTTAAATTATTAATCATTTAGCTTGAAAATTTCGTAATAACAGCTATTTTGGCAATATTGAGTTTCATATTCTCTATTTTAATGGAATTGATAAAAACATATGAGTGATTTTCTATCTTTTTTTTCAAGCATCAGATGGCAGGATGTAGTTGATATTGTAATAAACAGCTATATCGTGTTCAGGTCTTATATTCTTTTCCGTGGAACCAATGCTTTCCGTGTTCTGATTGGAATAGCTCTTCTTTGGTTCTTCCAAAAATTAGCCTTTTCTATGGGACTAATAATAACGAGCTGGGCGATTCAGGGCATAACCGCTGTTGCCGCGCTTATCATTGTTGTAGTCTTTAGAAATGAAATACGCAGTGTTTTGCAGGCAAAAAATCTAAAAACAATTCTTTGGGGCGTTTCACAAAAAACAATCACAACGCCAGTTGAAATAATTACGGATAGCGTTTTTGAACTATCCCGAAAACATACAGGAGCTCTTCTTGTATTCCCGGCAAATGAAGATATTGACGAATTCGTTCAGGGCGGTATACCCTGGCGGGGAGTAGTCTCCAAAGAAATGATAATGAGCATTTTCTGGCATGATAATCCTGTGCATGATGGCGCAGCAATTATACGCAGGGACAGGATTACGGATGTTGCCTGTATTCTTCCCCTCTCGCACAGCAATGAGCTCCCCTCTCATTATGGAACCCGTCACAGAGCCGCTCTCGGACTGGCTGAAGTTTCTGATGCCATGGTGGTGGTTGTCTCCGAAGAACGTGGTACCATTACTATTGCTAAAGACTCGCGGACATATTCGATAACCCGAAAGGAGGAATTAAAACAGCACTTGCAGGAACACATGGGAGAGCTGCCAAAAAGCACAGATCAGCGAAAAGAAAAAATCAAAATGTCTGTTGCTGCCCTGGTCTCTTTCCTGTTCATAGTCGGAGTCTGGTTCAGCTTTTCAAGAGGCATGGAAACTTTAATGAACATTGAAATTCCTGTTGAATATATGAATCGTAATTCGGAAATGGAAATTATTGATACCTCGGTAAATTCTGTAACCCTTAATCTTAGTGGATCAGGTTCACTTATTAAATCTATCCGCCCAGAACAAGTAAAAGTCAAAATAGATCTTGGGAAAGTGACAGGTGGAAACAACTCTTTTCTGATAACAGACGAAAACGTTTCTCTCCCGCCCGGAATAGTACTTAAAAGCGTGAATCCGCCCATTGTTGAAGTAACTCTCGGAATACCTGTTGTCAGGGAATTACCCGTGCAGGTCGACTGGGCCGGCAAACTCCCCAAAAATCTTGTACTTGAAAATGTAAAAATTGAACCAGGCAATGTAAGGGTGATCGGTGGCAGGCGTATTCTGGATAAAATCTCAAGAATTTATACTGATAAAATA
>JAHJJB010000032.1 GCA_018823005.1 Pseudomonadota bacterium
AGATTATTGGGATATTTGGGCCGCAAAAAAGGGCGGTGACGCATCTAAGGTTCTTTCTGAGATTCGTGCTTTTCTGAAAAAGTAAAACCATAAATATTTCTAAATAGGCGGACTATCTCCTTAATACTGATTAGTAGGGAGTCAACCATGTTTTCAAAAATTGCACTAGGCGGACGATATGTTGGTGCATCGGCAATAGTTCTTTTGACGATCTTTGTAGCCGGAGAGGTTATTCTACGCTTAGTATTTAGCACTTCCTTTGAAGGTTTGGAGGAGTTATCAGGCTATCTGCTCGTGGCTATCACTTATCTGACCGCTGCTGACAGTTTCAGTACCGACGGTTTCATGCGTGTTGCTGTTCTGTATGATAGGCTAAAGCTCAAAAATAAAGGTCGTCTCGACCGAATCTTAGCGTTATTGTCGGCTGTCTTATGTGGCGGACTGACGATTTACTTCATCAACATTGTACTATCTTCTCTACGCAACGGCATTGTGTCTCCAACTTTCAATATATTTCCAATCTGGGTACCACAAACAGCCATGGTATTGGGAATGGCTCTATTGTGCATTGCATGCATCAGGGTCACGGTACTTGGTCCGAGGTCTAAGAAACCTTCAACTGTCGAATCAGACTTGGCTAAAGGGGATTGATATCATGTATTGGGAATTCAAACTTCTTGTCCTCGGTCTTGGTATTACATTTTTGTTGCTAAGTGGACTTTGGATACCCTTTGCAATAGGGGGGGCGGCAATTGGGGTCCTGCTTTGGTCAGGTGGACTGCCGGAACTCAATGCGCTTGGTTTAGTATTTTGGGGAGGCGCAAACAGCTTCATATTGACTGCAATTCCGTTGTTTATTTTTATGGCCGAGATTCTTATCGCATCTCAAATAAGTGCTAAACTTTATAAAGGGCTGGCGCATCTCACGCGCTCTTGGCCTGGAGGTCTGCTCCAGACTAATATCGTCGGATGCGCCATATTCTCGGCAGTATGCGGGTCCAGCATGGCAACTGCGGCAGCCATCTCACGCGTTGCATTGCCCGAACTCCGGACCTTGGGGTTCAACATGCGCTATTCGTGCGGGTCACTCGCCGCTGGTGGCACACTCGGGATTCTTATCCCCCCGAGTGGAGCGATGATTATATATGGCGTCCTGACGGATACCTCAATAGCGAAGCTCTTTCTTGCTGGTATTGTGCCAGGTATAGTTTTAGCTATTATGTTCATGGTCTATTTGGCCGTTGCAGCGCGGCACGCCGGACGGATCACAACAGCTGCAGGCAGCCTGTTGGGAGATGTCATAGTTTTGTTGCCCTTCGTCGCACTTGTATTCCTGGTTATCGGTTCCATTTATCTCGGCTGGGCAACCCCGACTGAGGCAGCCGGCATCGGTGTTATAGCCGCACTCATTATCGGTGCTGGGTTGGGTGATCTCAATGCGAGTCTCCTTTGGAAAGCCCTCCAATCAACAGCAAAAGTTTCAGGCGCTCTTTTGATCATCATCGTAATGGCCCAGACCCTCTCTTACGCTATTTCGATTAGTGGTATTGCTTCAGAAATGGCCAAATTTGTGGTTGCTTTGGGCTTGAGCCCGATTACATTTCTCCTGATGATGATACTCCTGTATGCCATACTTGGCTGCATCATGGATGGTGTGGCCATGGTCATGATCACAGTTCCCATTCTGTTTCCGGTGGTGCAGGCATTAGGGATTGATCCGGTTTATTTCGGAGTCTTGCTTGTTGTGATGATGGAGTTTGGACTGATAACGCCACCATTTGGTTTGAATCTTTTTGTAATTCAGCAAATCAGCCAGGAATCCATGACTACCGTCGTCTTTGGCAGTGCTCCTTTCTGTGCTATCATGCTCCTTTTCGTTTTTATTCTGCTAGCTGCACCTAATTTATTTTTTTGGTAATGGTGTCTTATATAATAAATGCGAAACAGATGGATTACACGTCAAATTAGGCGTAGGAAAGCAAGGTTATCCAGAATTTGAATTTGGCAAATGTCATCTACTTAATAGATGATAATAGCTTCTATTCTGGTATAGAAAGGCAGGGTCAAAAGGCTCTGCCTTTTTGGTTTGTTTTTCTTCCTTGAAGTCCACACACCAGCACCATTGAAAAACATTAAATATAACTATTGGTAATAAACATATTTTGCGGCCAAAATCCTCTTGACTCACAAGACCCTTCTTCATATACTGCCGAAAAAACAATGTCTTATCAATTCAATTCAATGCTGGGTCAGCAAATACGAAAATCAACTGGCTTCACTTGCCATTTGACAGTCCAGGCTGGAGATGGCATCGGTTTGGCAGACCCTGCGTTTGTGAGATCGAACCGAAACAGCGAGCGAATTCCCAGCCGAAGATCCAGCCAATCAGTATGGCGGGGAATGCGCGGCGACAATCGGGCGGCCTTCCCCATGTGATCGCTGTGGAGGTTAAACGATTCGATAAATGGGATCGGGCTTGGGAGAAACCATTGCGCTCGTTGCTGGATAACACCAGTCTGAAAGTTGATCGCTTGATCGGAGTTTATTGCGGATCAAGGATTTATCAGTTTGATGTGCTCATCGTATGGCCCTTGGAGGAATTCGTAAAGGCTCTTCTTGCCGGAGAGGTTTTCTAAGAAAGAGGAGAGTACCATGATATGTCCAGAATGTCAGACCGGAATTCCCGAAGGCTCCAAATTCTGCAAGGAATGCGGGGCAAAGATGGAACTGGTATGTCCGAATTGCGGAGCAAAAACCCCTCCGGGATCGAAGTTCTGCGGCGAATGCGGCCACCCTTTATCCGCCCCTGCCGCCCCTCCCAAAGCCCTTCTTCCTCTTGACCCCATCTCCAGGCTAAAACGCTATCTCCCCGCGGGCCTGGCCGAGAAGATCCTCTCCCAGCGGGACAGGATTGAGGGAGAGAATCGGCAGGTGACGGTGATGTTCTGCGACATGAAGGGTTTTATGCCTCTTTCTGAGAAACTCGGTCCCGAGACGATGTATGCGATGATGGACGAGGTCTATGAGATCCTGATCCACAAGGTGCATGAGTATGAGGGCACGGTGAACGAGATGACGGGGGACGGGGTCATGGCTCTGTTCGGTGCCCCTATTGCCCTGGAGGATGCTCCCCAAAGAGCCATAAGGTCAGCCATGGCCATCCATAGGGAGATGACACGGTTCAATGAGCGGATGCGTCAGGAGAAGGGTAATTTCCCCCCCGTAAAGATGCGTGTCGGGATTCATACCGGGCCTGTAGTTGTGGGCACACTGGGAAATGATCTTCGGGTGGAGTTCAAGGCGGTTGGAGACACCGTCAACCTGGCCTCCCGCATGGAATCTCTTGCAGAGCCTGGGACCACCTATATTTCCGAGGATACATTCAAAAGCACTGAGGGCCTGTTCCGTGTTGAAGCTTTGGGAGAAAAAGAGATCAAGGGTAAGGAGAAGCCCCTTAAAGTCTATCGGGTCATTGCCCCCAGCAGCAGAAGAACCAGATTCGATGTGAGCGCTGAAAGAGGATTAACACCTTTTGTGGGACGACAGAGAGAACTGGAGCTGCTACTCGATGGTTTCGAGCGTTCCCGGGAAGGCAGAGGCCAGGCCATCTCGATCATCTCCGAGGCTGGTATCGGCAAGTCAAGGCTCCTTTATGAGTTCCGGAAGGCTGTGACCAATGAGGATGTCACCTTCCTGGAAGGAAGATGCCTCTCCTACAGCAGAAGCGCGGCTTATCACCCTATAGTGGATATTCTGAAGGCGAACTTTGAGATTCAGGATAACGATACGGGGCAGCAGATCCGTCAGAAGGTCATCAATTTCTTGAAGATCATCCAGGTGGATGAACCCTCAACATTACCCTATCTGCTGGAGCTTCTCTCCGTGAAGAAGAGTGGCATTGAGAAGATGCAAATGAGTCCCGAGGCCAGGAAGGACAGAACCTTGGAGTCCCTTAAAAAAATCACACTCAAGGGCTCTGAACTCAGGCCTCTTATTATGGCCGTTGAAGATCTGCACTGGATGGACAGAAGCTCCGAGGATGCACTCAAGCAGCTCCTGGAGAGCATCTCCGGCTCAAGAATCTTTCTGATTTTCACTTACAGACCAGAGTTCGTCCATACTTGGGGTAGCCGATCCTACCACAGTCAGGTCACCCTGAACCGTCTGTCCAACCGGGAATCCCTCGCAATGGTGAGACACCTGCTCAACACCACCAATGTCGACAAAGCCATCGAGGATCTGACCCTGAGCAAGGCTGAAGGCATCCCCTTCTTCATTGAAGAGTTCATCAAGTCCCTCAGGGAACTGAAGATCATCGAAAAGAGCAACGGCAAATTCAAGCTAACTAAGGACCTCAATGCCATCACTATCCCTTCCACGATCCAGGATGTGATAATGGCACGTGTAGACCAATTGCCCGAGGTAGATCGAGAAGTATTGAGAACCGGCTCCGTCATTGAGCGGGAGTTCAGCCATGAGCTGATCCGGAAGGTGACAGGACTGCCGGAACAGGAGCTTCTCTCCCATCTATCCGCATTAAGAGACTCCGAGCTCCTCTATGAGCGGGGCATATATCCTCAATCCACATACATCTTTAAGCACGCCTTAACCCGTGAGGTGGTCTATGATTCCATCCTCACAAAGAAACGGAAGCAGATCCATGAGAAGATCGCCCGTGCCGTAGAAGAAATCTACAAAGAAGATATTTGTTACCACTACGGTGTTCTGGCCAACCACTGCATGGCCTGTGAGGATTACGAGAAAGGGGCGGAGTATGCAAGGTTGGAGGCAAAGAAGTATCAGAAAGCAGGATCCTTTAGAGATGCCATTGAGTATGCAAAAAAAAGCGTGAATAGCTGGGAAAAGCTTCCCCAGACGGAGGCTAATCAGAAAAGAGTCATTTATGCCAGAACAACACTTGCAACTTATTATTTGAATTTGAATATCCATTCACTTTCAAGAGATGCCGTGGAACCGATTCTTGATCTGGCGTTGGCGTTAAATTATCGGAAAAGGCTTCCTGCAATATACACGGCAATCGGGCTATATTATCTCTTTGTTGAAGAGGACAGCCTAAAAGGACTTGTACTCATTGACCAAGCCATAAAAATGGCGGAAGAGGTTGCTGACTATTTTACATGGTGGATGGCACTCTATCAATCAGGTACCTTCCTCCTTTTCATTTCGGAATTTAATGAGGCTCACAAACGGCTTCAACAATGTCTTGATTTCAGCCTGTTGGCAAAGAATCCAATGGGGATAGTATTTTCAAAAGGTACTATTTCTTTATGCCATCAGATTGAGGGAAATATAAACACTGCTCATGAATTTGCCCGGGAGACATTGACGCTGGCCCAGGAAACGGGTGATGCCTTTATCAAGGGAGTGGCTTATTCCGCTTATGGTGCATCTTGTTATTTCAAAGGATTATTTGATGAGGCAAAAACCCATTTTTTAGAGTGGTTTTCTTCATATGAAAAAGTGGCTCCCATAGGTTGGCATGTATGCAATTATGGAATCTGGGGATCCATGCATCTTGATTTGAGAGAATATAATGATGCCGTGAATTGTTATAGTAAAATAATCCCAATAATGGAAAACGGAAGTTATTTACCTTCCATAATTTCATGGTTTCAATCATGCCTGATGAGAGCCAAGGTGCTAAGACATGATCGTGATATTGAAGTAAGTGAATTATTCACATGTTATCAAAATTATAAAATCACGTGGGGTAAAGGCTGGACAGCCAGAAATATAGGAGACATTCTGCTGAATATGGACGAGGATCACCTTTCGGATGCAGATGCATGGTTTCAAAAGGCCATCGAAGCAGACACGAAAAATGGATTCAGGTGGCATTTGGCGACGGACCACGCCTGTTATGCTGACTGGTTCAAAAAGAAGGGAGACATGCCAGGGGCCAAGGAGCAACTGACCAAAGCCAGCGACATCTTCCGGGAATGCGGGGCCGACGGTTGGGTTACAAGGACGGAGCGTGAACTGACGGCCATTTCATAGCCGGCGTGAGAATAGTTCATGGGTTTACCTTGAGTATATCTGCCGTGAGAGGAAGTTTCAGCAAAAAGGCTTCATTTCACTAAAATCTTTTATTTTGAACTTCTTTTGAAAGGGGTAAGCAGAATGTTATCTATCAAACGTGACAAAAAGATTGACCTGCTGAAGAAGGTACCAATGTTCAGCAACTTGAGCAACCGCCAGCTTATCGAGATCGCAAAACATGCACAGCAAATATCGATAAAGGCAGGGGAAGTCTTGGCGAAGCAGGGGAGCAAAGGGTGGGAATTCTTTTTTATCGTAGAAGGCAAAGCGCAAGTCAAAAAGAACGGAAAGGCGATTAGGCAATTGACTTCGGGTGATTTTTTTGGGGAGATTTCTCTCATCGATAATGAGCCCCGGACAGCAAATGTGATCGCTGATACCGATATGATGTTATTGGTTGTGGATACGAGATCTTTCGACCATTTGCTGGAAGTGATTCCCGGCCTCCAAAAAAAGATTATTCTTGCTCTTTGCCGATATATTCGTATGGCGGAGAAGCCCTCTGTTATGTAATTAGGCTTTTGAATTCGATCCTCTTTCGTCATGGTTAGGTAAGCCGGCAGGAATAAGGCAGTAGAGCAATTAAGCGACTTCCTTTACAATAGTTCTAATGGTTATCATCACATCAATCATAAACTAAGAATTGCTGACTTGTAGGTGCAAAGTGGCAATTTTGACGGTTAAAGCAGTCGGAAATAATTTCATGGAGTAGATTCCAAAGAAAGCTTCCTGTAACAAAGCATTCCTCTTTGATGATAAATATCCAATAGTTCAAATGGAACTATTTTGTATACTTCAGTATTTTATGATATACTGTATCTAAAATATCTTCAGTATCTATTCATCACTTTACTAAATCACAGATCCATCATCTCCTCACATAGAGAAGGATCACGGAATTAAGTTCTTATAATAGAAATTCAACCTGTTATCAAAGGACTACATTATGAAAAAGCAAGCCAAACTCACAAAGCGACAGATAAAATCAGGCAATGCCGTCCTGACGGAAACGCCGGTTCCGAAAAGGGATAATTCACGCGACGCTGATCAGCATTTTCCCATCGCCGGCATCGGCGCTTCCGCAGGAGGTCTGGAGGCGCTGGAGGCGTTTCTTGGAAACGTGCCGGCAAAGAGCGGCATGGCCTTTGTAATCGTACAGCACCTGGACCCGACGCACAAGGGGATCATGGTGGAACTTCTCCAGAGATCTACCTCCATGACAGTTGCTCAGGTCAAGGATCGGATGAAAGTCGAGCCTGATTACGTTTATGTGATCCCTCCGAACAAGGATCTGTCCATCCTGCACGGAAAGCTGCACCTTCTCGATCCGACGACTCCCCGTGGGCTCCGTCTTCCCATTGATTACTTCTTCCGCTCCATGGCGGATGACCGGCAGGACCTGAGCATCGGCGTTATCCTCTCGGGTATGGGCTCCGACGGGACGCTGGGTCTCAGAGCCATCAAGGAAAAGGCCGGGGTGGTATTCGTCCAGGCGCCGGCCTCTGCTAAATTTGACGGTATGCCGAGAAGCGCGATTGATGCCGGGCTGGCCGACGTAATTGCCCCTGTGGAGGAACTTCCGGGCCGGATGATTGCCTATATCAAGCACCCTCCCCTCGTTGCCAGAGATAAAGTATCCCTGGAAAGCAAGTCACAGAGCGCGCTTGAGAAGGTCTTCATCCTGCTTCGGACACAGACGGGGCACGACTTTTCGCTCTACAAGAAAAGCACCGTCTATCGCCGGATCGAACGGCGCATGGGGCTCCACCAGATTGACAGAATCGCTGCCTATGTCCGGTTCCTGCAGGAGAATCCCCAGGAGACGGAATTACTGTTCAAGGAGCTGCTTATCGGCGTGACCAGCTTTTTCCGTGATCCGGAGATTTGGGAGCAGCTGAAGGGTAAGGTTATCCCTGAGCTTCTGACGGCCCATCCGACGGGCGGGATATTCAGAGCCTGGATAACCGGCTGCTCCACAGGAGAAGAGGCCTATTCGCTTGCCATAATCTTTAAGGAAACCCTGGAGGAGGTCAAGCCAGCCGGGAACTTTTCGCTCCAGATCTTTGCGACCGACCTGGACAAAGACGCCATTGATAAGGCCCGTGCGGGCATCTATCCTGCCAACATTGCCGCCGATGTTTCGCCTGCCCGCCTGCGCAGGTTTTTTGTTCAGGAAGAACCCGGTTTGCGTGTAGGCAAGGAGATCCGCGAAATGGTGATCTTTGCCTCCCAGAACCTGATCATGGACCCGCCCTTCACAAAACTCGATTTTCTGGTCTGCCGGAACCTCCTCATTTACCTGACCCCTGAACTCCAGAAAAAGATTCTGCCTCTCTTCCATTACAGTCTCAATCCCGGCGGCATCCTGTTTCTGGGTAGTGCGGAGACAATAGGCGTCTTTACCGATCTTTTCGCGCCTCTGGACGGCAAGAATAGGATATACCGAAGGATAGGCAACACTCTCGTGGGCGAACCGATCGAGTTCCCCTCCGCCTTTTTCCCATCTCAGCAGGGAGAGATGACGAAGGCTGTGGCGCAGAAACCCGCTCCCAATCTTCAGTCCTTGGCGGATCAATTGATCCTCCAGGAATATGCCCCGGCAGCAGCGCTGACGAACGACAAGGGTGACATCCTCTACATAAGCGGGCGGACAGGCAAGTACCTTGAGCCGGCGGCCGGAAAGGTCAACTGGAACCTCTTTGTCATGGCGCGGGAAGGCCTGCGATATGAACTAACCGGGGCCTTTCAGAAGGCGATCGCTAAAAAAGACCCGATAACCATCAGGAAAGTGAAAGTTAAGACCGACGGCGGAGTTCAGGTGGTTGACGTCTCCATCCGGTCGATTACCGAGCCGGCGGCACTGAGAGGGATGGTGCTGACTGTCTTTACGGACGTGGCTACGCCTCCCGAAGTCAAAGCGCCCGGCAAACACCGGAAAACATCTGCCCAGAACTCCCGGATGGTGGAACTGGAGCGGGAACTTGAGCAGGCCCGCCATGAGCTTCAGACGACCCGCGAAGAGATGCAGACATCCCAGGAAGAGCTGAAATCGATGAACGAGGAGTTGCAGTCCACCAACGAGGAGTTGCAGAGCACAAACGAGGAACTGACCACCTCCAAGGAGGAGATGCAGTCGATGAACGAAGAACTGCAGACGGTCAATAACGAGCTTCAGGCCAAGGTTAATGAGTTCTCCAGCATTAACAACGACATGAAGAACCTCCTCGACAGCACAGATATCGCCACGCTCTTTCTTGACGAAAAGCTAAAAGTGCGGCGTTTCACCACCCGGATCTCACAGATCATCAAGCTGATCCCCGGTGATGCCGGCAGGCCAGTAACCGACATCGCCTCGGATCTGCGCTATCCTGAGCTGGCCGACGACGCACAGGAAGTGCTGCGGACCCTGGTCTTTGTCGAAAAACAGATTGCTGCAAAAGATGGGCGATGGTTTCAGGTGCGCATAATGCCATACCGCACGCTGGAAAACCGGATCGACGGCCTGGTCATAACCTTTATGGAGATCACCACGTCCAAGAGACTGGAAGCTGAACTCCGCAAGACACAGGCCGCTCTGGAAAAACGGATCAAAGAACACAAGGCATGAAGTGGGAAGCGTATCTCGTGAAGCGTGAAAAGACGAGATACGCTTCACTATTCACTGACGGAGTTAAGACATGACATCAGATAAGAGCAGCGCCAAAGGGGCTGCCGAGCTGCGCCGCCGGGCGGAAGAGCGCCTGAAGGAAAGAGAAAGAAGCAGAGGTCAAAGGCCCGAGGCAGACAGGACGGCTACAGAAACACAAATGCTCATTCAGGAACAGCAGATTCATCAGATCGAACTGGAAATGCAGAATGAAGAACTGTTACAGGCAAGGACGGAAACAGAAGCGCTCCTTCACAAGTACACCGACCTCTACGATTTCGCACCGGTGGGCTATTTTACCCTCGACGCTGAAGGTGCAATACGCCAGGTGAACCTGACCGGTGCGCAACTGTTAGGGAAGGAACGTGTCCGGCTGATGAATCGTCGCTTTGGGCAATTCATTTCCGAAACCGACCGTCCTGTATTCCATAGCTTCCTGCAGCAGGTATTTACGAACCGGGCCGCCGCATCCGCTGACAGGGCCGTCTGCGAGGTAACACTATGCATTGATGAAAGTCACTTGCCTTCGCCCATACTATCCGGCAGCCGCCACTCTGATGAGGCAATCCGGTGCCATGTGCACATCGAGGCTAAGGCGACCGAAGATGGTCTGGAATGCCGTTTGGTTGTGGCGGATATTACCCGGCGCAAGCACGCAGAGGAGGCACTGAGGGAAAGCGAGAATAGATACCGTGATCTCAGTATTGTCGATGCCCTTACCCAGCTTTACAATTACCGGCATTTTTACTTTCAGCTTAAAATCGAATTAGACCGGTCAAACCGCTATAAACTTCCCTTAACCCTCCTTCTGCTTGATCTCGACAATTTCAAGGCATTCAACGATGTTTACGGCCATGTTGAGGGAGATCAAGTCTTAAGGCGACTTGGCCAAGTGATCAAAAGATGCCTGCGTGAAACTGATTTCGGTTATCGTTATGGCGGTGAAGAATTTACAGTCCTATTGCCTATGACGACAAGCGTGGAGGGTGTCTTTACAGCGGAAAGAATCCGGACGGAATTCAAGAACGAGACTTTCTCTCCGGCACCTGGTCAGGAAGTCCGTTTGACGTTGAGCGTCGGTCTTGGTCAGTACAAGCCAAAGGAAGAGATGAAGGCGTTCGTTCACCGGGTTGACCAGCTCATGTACCAGGCGAAAAAGAACGGGAAAGACAAGGTTTGTTCTGAATCATAACCTCAACAGCAGTTCAAATGGTAATTCACAATTCAATTCTGAACCAAAAGTTGCTGCTTTGGTGAAAGCTGAAAAATTACTACTACTGGGCTTTGCCGGCACTCCGGATATCCCGCCGTTGACGAAGGGCAGGTCATTATTTCTGCGATTCGCATACGCACCCATACCCAAATGGAACATATTTATGACATTTACTATAAAGAAAGCTTTTCCAGTACATTAGGGATCATTCTGCCTCCAATCGTAAGCTCGACCTGCAGTGAATATCGTGAAAGTCGCCCAGATGACGACAGTCGGTAAACACCGGTGGGCGGGAAAAGAGCTGTTTACACATAAAAATTATACATGCATAACAGTTTGTATTTATTTGTATTTGAAGTAACTTTCATCTATCGCCATATCCTGCGGCATGACGAACGGGAGTTATTAAAGCTCTCATTTTATGCAAAGTCATTATGTCTGAAATAATTTTTTGCAAGCGCAGTTTATATTTGCTATAGACAACAAACCTGTTGATTATGGTCAAAAAGGGAATAATAAGGATTAACCTTGTCTTTGACCAGCAACCTTGAACCAGGAATATAAAAAGAGGATTTATATGGCGATAAAAAAAGAATTGCTTGAGATACTGGCCTGTCCGAAATGCAAAGGTGATATTTATTTAAACAATACAGAAGACGGGCTTATTTGTGACAAATGCAGGCTTATGTATGAAATCAAAGAGGATATACCTATTATGCTTGTTGACGAGGCAAAACCGATCCGGGTGGACACTGTTTAGGCAGGAAAAGGTAAGTCATGAGTGTTACACGGCCTCCAAAACCTGCAAAACTTGTAACAGGCATATTTCTTAAAGAGAGGGGTTTGCTTGAGACACTGATAAATGAACTTGCTGAAAGGTTAGGTCCGATTGACATTATAAGCCAGTGGTTCCCTTTTGATTATACCTCTTATTATGAGACTGAAATGGGTTCTCCTCTTTTCAGGAGAATGGTTGCTTATAAAAATCTTATAGAACAGGCGGATCTGGCCAGGATAAAAAACATAACAAATGATATTGAATTAAGATATTCAAAAAACGGGAAAAGGACTGCCAATATAGATCCGGGATACATGCTTTGCGAGCGTTTTGTCCTTGCAACAGGAAAGAATTACACGCATAGAATATATATTGGCGATGGCATTTATGCCGATTTGACCCTGATTTATCAGAAAAGCGGCTTTAAAAAATTGCCCTGGACATACCCTGATTATTATAATGAAAAAATGGTTTCATATCTGAAAACTGTTCGTGAAAAATATATGGTTGATCTGAGGCGGGATACATAAAAATGATTAAAAGCATGACCGGATTTGCCCGGTCCGAAAAAGCAAATGAACATATTGAAGTTGTGGCGGAAATCCGCTCATACAACAGCAAGTATCTTGATTTGAATTTGCGCATACCCCATGATCACCTTTGTCTTGAGGAAAGAATTAAGAGCCTTGTTACCGGCAAAATATCAAGAGGCCGTATAGAGGTTAAAATTGAATTAAGAGATAAAAACAACAGAATCAGGGAGTTTGAAATAGATGAAGGCAAAGCTGCAGCATACCACGATGCCCTTATGCGCCTGAAAGGGATATTGCAAATCAGTACTGAAATACCTATTGAAATTATAGCCAGAGCTGAAGGCGTCATAATACCCGCAGAGGTTGAAAAAGATACTGAATCGGAATGGCCTTTAATTGTTGATTGCTTAAATGAGGCCATGGAGCGGATAGATGAAATGAGGATAAAAGAGGGAGAGCATATTGCCCGGGATTTTATAATTCGCCTTGATGATATCGGCAGCTCTTTGAGCAGGATTGAAGAAGAGTCGCGTGGCCTTCCGTTATATTATCAGGAGAGGCTTAAGGAGCGAATATCAGCATTAACGAGGGATACCGTTGTGCTGGATGGCGGAAGGATTGCCCAGGAGGCGGCGTTTCTCGCTGACAGATGTGACATATCGGAAGAGATTGTCAGGGCAAGAAGCCATATCAGCCAGTTTCATCTGATAATGAATTCAGGCGAACCTGCCGGAAGAAAGATGAATTTCCTTCTGCAGGAATTAAACCGTGAATTCAATACAATTGGCTCAAAAACAGAAAAAGCTATTGTATCCCATACCGTTGTGGATGTTAAATCCGAAATAGAAAAGATACGGGAGCAGGTGCAGAATATTGAATAAATAATTTATCTGTCGGGGGGGGGAATGGAACAGACTCTGTTGAATATTGGTTTTGGCAGTTCAGTCGTTGCCGAGCGTGTTGTTGCAATAGTATCACCAAATTCAGCTCCAATGAAGCGTCTTAAGGACGATGCTAAAGAAGAAAAGCGCCTCGTAGATGCAACTCACGGGCGAAAGACAAGGTCAATCATAGTTATGGACAGTAACCACATAGTTCTTTCAGCCATACAGTCTGAAACCATATCCCTTCGATATGCTACACTAAAGGAATCGAAGTAAGCCGTTATGACTTCCGATGTATCGAAAACAGGCTCTCTTTTTATAATTTCCGCGCCATCAGGAGCAGGGAAAACCACTCTTTGCAGTGCTTTGATGAAGCATTTTGATGATATGCTCTATTCAATATCCTACACTACAAGAGAGCCCCGCAAGGGTGAAAAGAATGGTGTCGATTACCATTTCATATCAAAGGAATATTTTGAGAAACTGATAACCGAGGGCAAATGGGCTGAATGGGCCAAAGTTCACGGGAATTATTACGGAACCTCAGCCGTTTTTTTAGATGAAGCCATTGCTTCCGGAAACGACATACTTCTTGATATTGATGTTGAGGGTACCAAACAGATTATTGGACGGTATCCGGATAGTATCACGATTTTTATCATGCCGCCTTCCCTCGATATTCTGAGATTCCGAATGGAGTCGAGAGGATCAGACAGCAGAGAGGTAATAGAAAGGCGTATGGTAAATGCAGAAATGGAAATATCCCAGAGAAGTATTTACAAACATGTAATCGTCAATGATAACCTTCTGAAAGCGGTTACAGAGCTTATTTCGATAGTTGAAATATACAGGCA
>JAHJJB010000033.1 GCA_018823005.1 Pseudomonadota bacterium
AAGGGCATGGAATTATTTCTGCGGTTCGCATACGCACCCATGCCCAAACTATTTAATGATCTCCAATCGGAATGTTATTTTGAGAACCGCTATAATTATGTGTTTGATTTGCCGTAACCATTACAATAACACAAATAAGTCCCTAAAAAAGCTCATTAAGTGAACATGTTTAAACTTTTTATGGGACCTTTACTGTTTCTATCTGTAACCATATGGGAAGAAAGGATATTCATGTAATGAATAATTAGAGAAGAGTTTTATTTGAAAAGAATGATCCCGCTATATCGAACCCGGAATCTTTATCCCTTATTGTTTATCAGGATAAGGCCGCAGTCTGTCTGCCGGGCAATTTGCAGAACCGTCTCTCCGAAAAGCTTCTGGTTACGGGCAAAACGTTGCAGTCCCAGAATCAGAAGGTCGGCATCAGCAGCCCGTTCAATAATCCGCTCAGCGCCGTTGTCGCTGCAGATGACTTCAATCTGGACATCAGCGGCAAGCTCATCCTTTGCCATTTCAGCCAGCCATTTTTTCGCCTTAAATATGGCTTTAGCAGATGAATTTTGCGGCAGCACCTGCAGAAAGTGTATCTGACGAATGCCATGGCGATATAGGCTCCCCAATAACCGGGCACGAAGCTGGTCATGCTGCCCGCGACCGCCAAACGGGACTAGTACCTTTTTGACTGAAGAGAAATTCCATCCGTCCGGAGCGCGCAGCACGATAACATGGGAGTCAACCTGGCTCATGAGGTTTTCGAGCGATTTCAAAGCATCCGGCCGGTCAATATCACTGAGTCCAAGCATAAGGCTTTCGCAGCGGTGGATGCCGGCCACCCGAATGATTTCGGGCCATGGCTGGGGAGCGATGGTGGTAAGGGCTTCAGGGGCCAATCCGGATGCGAATGATGCGGTCAGCGCGCTCTTTATCACTGCCTGGGAGTCCATTAACTGTCTTGGCGGATTACCGGAATGCCAGTTTTCCGGAGAAGTCACGATAGAGAGCAGTAAAACGCGGCCTATCTTCGGGGGGGTCAGGGCATTGGCCACCTGCACCATTACATCGGCATTGTCGGGATTGGCAATGGGAACCAGCACCAGGGGACTGCGCCCCCGCAGAAGGAACAACTGAGGGTCCCTTGCCGCGGCAGAGGCGTCAACTATATGAGCGCGCCTGGCAAAAATAAACAGATAGAGGATTCCCCCTGCACCCAGCCATATCATTACAATAAGTCCGGCAAGGGGAACCTGAATCCCTTGATAGACTGCCAGAGCAATACATGCGAATGATCCCACGATCTGGAGGCCGGGAAACCAGGGCGTCCGGAAGGGCAAAGACTCGGCACCCACTCTCAGGCGCGCCAGAATTGAGGTCCATTGCGTCAGAGCAAACAAGACCAAAAAAATGAGGCTGGCGGCAGCACCGGCAGCGGCAACATTTCCGAAAATAAAGATGACTGCAGCACCCATGGCCGCCGTCAGAATAATTGCTGAGACGGGAGTGCCCCGGATTTTATTGGTCCTTCCCAATACCCGTGGAAGGGCACGGTCGCGAGCCATTGTCATGGCCACCCGGGAGGCTGCCAGCAGATTGGCCTGCAGGGCCGAGAGCATGGCAAGGATGGCAGCGATCATAACAAGCCAGTAGCCGAAGGGGCCCATGTAGTTCTGAACCGCGACTGCAACGACCGTATCCGGATTCTCAAGGCTCAGCCCTGCGATGTTCTGTCCTTTCCCAACTCCGACAGCCGAGATGACAAATAAGAGGGGCAGATAAATCGCCAAAGCTATTCCAAGAGAAAGAAACATGGCCCGCGGAATATTTTTCTCAGGTGACTTCACTTCACCAGCCACTGCCGCAATGATGTCAAATCCCTGCAGGGCGATGAAGGTGTAACCCATGGCCTGAAAAAGCCCCACGGCCCCGTTTTCAAAAAAAGGGCTCAGATTGTCGGACAGGTTGGTGGTTGAATGTCCTTTCAGCACCCATATTCCCGAAAGAATTATTACTCCGAACACAACAACTTTTCCCCAGGTTGCCCACTGTCCACCGCCGGTGCTTTTCCGGATAAGTGCTACGCTGTAAACTGCTATGGCGGTCACTGCCAGCAGGGTAATTCCTTCCTTGCTTGTCGGAACCATGGCCTGCAGAGACGGCGCAAAGGAAAGTGCCTTTGCGACGGCGGGTACAGCATAGGAAGCAAATCCAAGGGCATAGAGGACACCGGCGATAATGGATGCGAACCAGGCAACCCATCCCACCATGAAGGCTGCCGGGACGGACAGGATTTTTTTTGAAAAAATATATGTTCCGCCAGATTCCGGAAATGCTGCAGACATTTCTGCATAGCTGAAAGCTGTCACAACTGCCAGAAGCCCATTTAATAAAAAGGCCAGCATCGCGCTCGGGCCGGTAGTCTTGAACGCCACGCCGGCCAGTGCCAGCACCCCTCCACCCACAATTGCTCCAACTCCTACTCCGGTAGCGCCAATCAGGCCCATGGAACTCTTTTGAGAGCTTTTCTGGTCTGGAGATACCGGTTGTTCCATACTTTGTCTCTGATCTGATTTTGTTTAGGCTGCAATTGCAATGAATATAATGGAAGATCTCTCCGATCGGTCGGCTCTGATCAATTGTTGCTTCGTGACATCAGGCTCCATCTGCCTGATCTCTGCGATTATTCTTAATGACCGGAATAGGTTCAGGTTTTATGGATGCGTAAAAGGATCAGCCTGAAGTTTGGAGATTATCAGGTTTTTGTATATCTACCAGGGCCAGATGTCTGATCGTAACCCAACCCTCCTTACCGTTACCGAATTTTACGTAAACCCAGACGTCTGAAGGAGTCCGCGATTTCCGGGCCTTGCTTCTGATGGCCGGGCCTTTCACTATTTCTCCCGTCGTCCCGGCCGGGATGTAAATTTTTTTCTTACCGTCGAGCTTAAGGAGAGCTACAATTGTTTTATCGGTTTTTACTCGATCTCCATTTTCGATAAACTTGTAATAACGACGGGGCACATATTCGTTGTCCAAATCCACAGGACGATACACTACACCGGCAGGAGGGGCGTTCCTGATCCTTACCCAGGCTGCGGACTCATAAACCCACATCTGGTTGTCCTCATCGAACTTGTCAAACAGCACGACATGATTGTTTTCCGAATTGAGAATGTCTCCCGGACGGAGGAGCTCCCGGGGAATTTTTATCGAGATGCCCGGAAATGTCCTTGTTGTGTATCTGCTGATTTCCCAGCTGCGGGAGACCAGTCCGGAACAATCAAGACCGGCGAAGTCTTCTCGTACACAGAGCTTGCTACCGCATTTCTTTTTGTAATTTCCGGCAATTACACCTTTCTCCACTTTTTTTACAAATTTGTCCGTGGAATCGAAGCCACCCCAGTTGTACGGCACCCCTATATACATTTTTCCGGGGGTTAAGAGGTTGTAGTCTTTTCTGGCATTTTTCTTTTCACAGAACCACTTGAGATTCGAATACATTGATGCATTCGCGATAACCTCATCTCTCGTGGGGTTCTCGGCATAACCCGAGGCCGTCAAGAGAAAGATACACGCTGAAAACATTACTAAAAATGATACGATCCTGCCGGTCATCATTTGCCCCATTTTACTATTTTAACCCCCGCTGGAGAAGTTTGCAGTTGATATAAAATCCCTTTTTTATCGACAATGGCCTTTTTGTAGACGATTGTGTAGTAACTGTTAGGCAGTCCCACGGCCTGGATAAGCCTGCCGTCATCAAGGTAACGCCTGATTTCGATTTTGACATCGCCATCTGCCCCAATTCTTTGGGTTTCTAAATATATGATGCCTTTTTCGTCCTGGTCAAGAAAAAAAACGGAACCGAAGGTATCTGGTGTCTCTATCGGGAACTCATTAACAATATTGCCTCGTTTATCATGCATGCGGAGGCGAAAACGTTTGACGCTCTCCTTGGTCAGCGAGACCCAGTGTGTTCCTGAACTGTCGGGAGTGCCGCGCCGTTCACTCATGATTTGTGCCTTATCAGAAAGAACCGTGTTTTTTCTCCCTATGCCTTCGCAGATTTGATATGTCTTTCTCTGAGATTTTACATAGAGATTTCCGGAATCATCGATACGCATCCATTGTCCGTAACCCTCGTGAAGGATTATAGCCTGTGCTATTGGATACGTCTCTGCCGGTTTTCCTTCAAGAGTGTATTGATGAACGCTTTCACCGTCCAGAAGGTAATAGAATCCTTTGTATATTACAAAAGAGTATCCCGGGAGCCCCTTACCGACGCTCCTCTGAAAAACGCCTTCTCTGTCAAACACCTTGATATTTTTCTTGATCGAATCAAAGATGTGGATGTAACCATTATCATCTATAGTGAATGTCCGCGGCCCGACAATTTCACCTTCAGCAGGTATCGCAAGACCAAATTTACCCGCTTTAGCACCCCATTCGACGGATATGATGAGCTTCTCCCCATAGTCGCGAAAGTAATTTTTTTCGCAACCAATTATAGACAAAACGACTATCAGTGCAAGGATGTATAATCCTCTTGAGAGTAATTCCGACGGTAATGCCCCGGAGGGAACAGTTATGGAAAGAATCTTCACAGTTCCCGTCCTTTTTCCCATAGATGAATTGTTTTGGTTGAGTTGATAAAAATTCTCTTTCATAGGGCGGCAATATAAGAAAACCGGCCTTGTGTGTCAATGATGAATTACCACAAGGTTGTGGGGGTGTGGTGCTGATGATCTAAGATAAGATATATCACAGTGGCTGACTGCTTGAAGAATCGGTCCATAATTAGGCCTATTTATCCTGCAGTAAAGCCTTTTCACCGGTATTTCAGAAAGCCCTATCCTACACTTCACAAATTCTCAATTCGTTATGATCGGATGTATTGATATCAGGAATATTAATTGGTGCGATAGAGGTGATCATAATTGATTTTGGATTGAAAGAGAGCATTTTCAACAAAACAACCACACGCTTGACTACAAGGAAGAAATTTTAACCCGGATAAACCATAAATTTATTAATCAGATGCACTGGTTCTGAGATATTATCATTATTCGACAAGTTCCTGAAAGACCTTTTGTGACCTAACAGGCATTTATATCCTGATTTCTTAAGGTGTTAAAATTCAGGTTTTTTCTTACGGATTTTGGATAATCATCAGGCAACAAATATAGTAATTCTCATAAATATGTTCCGTTTGGGTATGGGTGCGTATGCGATCC
>JAHJJB010000034.1 GCA_018823005.1 Pseudomonadota bacterium
ATGATGTAGACTTATCAAAATCTCCAGATGCTTGATAACAGGAAGCAGCGCTTGGACATCCTTTTCCTGCGGGTTCTATCATTTTATTGTGTCCGCCTGCCTGAACAGAGGCTTAGGAATCGGAAAACAAACGACCGGTGTGATTCCGGCCGTTTTCTTTTCTAATATCAGATCATAAGAATTATTTCTTGTCGCGGATTTTGGCGTGGCACTCGCCGCACTTGCCTTTGATCTCCCCCAGCTTGACCTTGACTGTTTCGCCATTCTTCTTGGTAGCGGCAACAGAGATGTCTTTGGCAAGTGATGAGATGGCCAAAGTCAACTCTTTGCCGATGGGATTGGGAATGTTTTCGCCAACTTTATTGGTCTGGGCAGCCAACTCGTCGGCATACTTGGTAATGGCTTCAAACTTATTAGCGACAAGGTTTTCGTTCATTGCGGTCAGCCAGGCTGCTCTGGCCTGCATTAGTTTCTGGGCCGGGCGCAATTCCGGCTTGACATCATCGGCAGCGTAGGCAAAAACGGCAGCGGCAATGATAAAAACGGACAGCATGGCAAAAATTTTCTTCATAGGTCGATCCTTTCGTTTGATGTGGTGGTTAGTCATATTGAAACTTAACCGAGTCAACCGAACCCTCTCGACGCAACCAGACTGAAGCTTGTCTTCTTCGTTTGTCACCCGGGGTTCAAACATTATTAGGGTATTTCAACTATTGGCGTTTGTAATATTGCATATTTCTGTAAATAACTCAATTAAACATTACAGGAAGAAACCCCTTTCGGAGAAATACTCTCAAGCCTTATGACCCTTTCTGTCTTGTTTTTAACGACCGGGCGACAGCACAGCCCGCCCCTTTAAGGCCGGCTCGCTCAATAGGCCCAGTGAAAGATCTCCTTACCGATTAGGTTCATAGTGATTCCCAGCTAAACCGCTTCGATCGTTGAAGGCGGTTTCGGGGTGATGTTATAGGTCACGCTGACCACGCCGGGGACCTCTTTGACGATCTTCCCAGCGATTCTCTCAAGCGTTTCATAGGGTAGCCGTGTAACCTCGGCAGATCGGGCATCGACACTGTCCCAGCAACGGACCTCTATCTGGAGACCGAAATCCCTTTTCCCATCCCGCATGCCCGTGACGCGGTCCTGGTGCAGGATGGCCAGATACTGGAATACTTTCATTTCTGACAGTTCTTTTTCCACAATGGCCGTGGCTTTCCTGACGATTTTCACGCGACCTGGTGTCACTTCACCTAAGACCCGCGCCGCAAGGGCCGGTCCGGGGAAAGGAATCCGGTCAAAAAGCGACGCCGGAAGGCCCAGGGCAGCCCCCACTTTGCGCACCCCGTCCTTGCGCAGTTGGATCAGTGGTTCGATAATCTTATAACCGAATGCTTTTTGGGGATCGATGCCGAGTTGCTCAAAGACATTGTGCTGCCGCTTGATCCCCGCCACGGTTTCGTCAATGTCCGTCAGGATGGTTCCCTGGAGGAGATGCTTCGCGCCGCTTTGCACAACCAACCCACCGAATACTTTTTTATAAAAAGTCTGGGTAATCGCCTCTCTTTTTTCCTCAGGGTCTGTAATTCCTTTCAGGGCCTGAAAGAAGGCCTTCCTGGCATCAATAAGCTCTATCGGAATGCCGAGTGAATGGAAGATGGATTTTACCTGCTTCGGTTCATTCTGCCGCATGAGGCCGTTGTCGATAAAACAGGTTTTAAGTCGGTCTCCCAGAGCGCGGTGACCCAAGGCGGTCACGACAGACGAATCAACCCCTCCGGAGAGGGCGTTGATAGCGATGCCCTTCCCGACGATCTTTCTGATTTCCATAACTTTCTCGGAAATGAACTTCTCCGCATTCAATTTCACCGCACGGATTTCTTTTGCCATGATGCCTTTTTCTCCTTCACTGGAATAATAAATTCTTGATCCCTTAACGGCCAGGATGCAATTATCTTGAACCACCTGCTGGTTGTCAATACAAAACCAATGGAAAGTTTAGCAATATGCCATCATCAGATATTGATTAGTGATTGAAACTTTGGATTCCTGTTAAAATTAATGGATGCCACATTTCAGGAAGGAGCTCATGGGAACAGTCGTCTTTGATATTTTCACGTTCAACCTGGGGAGAATCTTGCAGCCTTTAAATCGTCTTTTTAATTCCCAGCATCACATAGAGCGGGCAGTGTCCTGATGCCACGCTTGAAAGGAGCATGCCGGCAAGGACGGCGAGGACGAGACCCGCAAGGCCTGTTACCCAGCCCGCGACATTGGCGACGATAAAAAGAATCGCAACCACGAGACGGACGATCCTGTCAATGGTACCCACATTTCGTTCCATATGCGCTCCTCCCCGTAGCTCCTTCGGTATTAATTGATATTAATAAGGACTTCTTTTTAATGGTGGAAGTATATGAAGAAGGATCTTGTGTGTCAATTGAATATTGGGGTCAATAAACATTACCAGTCGAAAGTGTAAATCTCTGTCATAATTTCCGGACGCTGTAGGAAGAAACACCTAAAGTGCTGGGTTCGGAGCCTGGATTAATATTTTTGAGAGGAATTCCGATTGTCAATCCATCTTGTTATTGTGCGTCCAGTGCCAGATCGTGGTTTTGCCGTCCTGCCGCAACTTGATGTAGCCCTTGTCTATGAACAGCCGAATGGTGCGGCGGATCAGGGCCGCGTCCGTATCGGTGGCAAATTCCAGGCGCAGGCAGAGTTGTTCTGCCGCCTCCTCGAGAACCTTCTCTCGGTCATCGATTACAGGGTCGGAGAGCAGATTGCATCCCAAAGACTCGATCAGGTCTTCAGAGAGCAGACGATACACAAAGCGCGTCTTGAAATTCCCCTCCACCTGCAGATTCTCGGTGGGCGTGTTCGTCTTCTCGTAGTAGCCGCGAACCTGCTTTTCCCAGCCTTCATTTATTTCCCGTTCGAACTCGCCCACAAAGGCATTGATCTGCTCCGGAGAAAGCGATGAAGTCCTCACGATGGCGCTGTTGGCGTCATAGCGGGACCAGTCATGCGTCAGAATTTCGAGGTCATAGCTGTCCACTTCTTCGCGGACGGTCGTGCCGGGGAAAGGCGCAAGAAAATGATAGCCGTAAAGGGAGCCAAGGCTGCCGGCAAACCGTTTGGTTTCTTCAAGGGTTTCCATCGATTCACCGGGCAAACCGACGACAAAGGAGGTATGGGCGATCATGCCCACGTCGTTACAAAGCCCGACAGCTTGGCGGATTTGATCCAGCGTGATGTTCTTTCGGATGCGCTTGAGCATTTCCGGATTGCCCGATTCGACGCCGAAGCTCACGCTGTCACAACCCGTTTCTTTCATAATTTGAAGGGTTTCCCGATCCACCGTATTGACCCGTGCAAAGGCGCTCCAGGTAAAGGATAGGCCCCTTTTCTGAATCTCGCCGCAAACCTCCATGACCCTGGCCTTGTCGGAGGCAAACAGGTCGTCGGCGACGTTGATCCGGTTGATGCCGTAAGACAGGATCTGCTCGATCTCATCGACAATACGTGCGGAGCTGATCTTGCGGACCTTTTTGCCCACCATGCGCCTGCCTTGGCAGAAAATGCAGGAATAGGGGCAGCCCCGGCTCGTAATGATGCTGATAGGATAACCGAGCGCCTGATAGCGCGACAAGGGCAGAAGATGACGGGCGGGCAGGGGCAACTTGTCGAGGTCGTCGATAAATTCCCTCTGCGGGGTCACGACCAATCGGCCGTTCTGACGGAAGGTTATTCCTTTGATCCCGGGCCATGCGTTCCGGTCTTTCAAACACGGCATTAGCTCGGCAATCGTTTGTTCGCCTTCCCCTCTGACGATGAGATCGATTTCAGGGTAGGCCGCGAGGGTGTTTTAGGCGTCAAAAGAGACATGCGGACCGCCCATCATGGTAACGATGTCCGGATTGTGGCGCTTGGCTGTCCGGATAATGTCCGCCGCGCCGTAAAAGTTTAACGTTACCGATGTGGCGCCGACGACGTCGGGCCGGAACGCATCCAGCTCCGCCTTTAATTTTTCCGGCGTATAACGGCTGACAATGTAATCCAGAATTTTCACTTCGGCGCCGGCTGCCGCGAATGCTGCAGCCACGTAAGTGACACCCAGCGGCGGGGCAGGCGCTTCTTCCAGTGGATAAGAGGGCGCAATCACAGCCACTCGCATGATTTCCTTCAATCTCCTTTGACCGGATGGATCATGGACCGCAGCGCCTGCCAGATATTATTTTTCATAGAGGGAAACCATGAAAAACAGCTTGATTGCCGCAGTTATAATCATTGTCATAATGACGCCTACAATGGAACGGGCGCTTAATTGATATTATTAAGGCTGCTTGGACTTTCGTTTACCACTTTCACCCCTTCCAGGATGATCTTTCAGCCATTTCTTTGCAATGCCATTACCCAGCTCGGCCGACTTTTCGATATCTCTCCGACCATATGCTTTATTTCCTGATTTATTGTACGCCACACCTCTGCTCCACAGGACACCCCGCATGTTTGGCCATTCTTTCAGAACTTCAGTAAGATCAGCTATCGCCTCATCATATTTGCCCGTTTCTAAAAATGCCTTTCCGCGCTCGTAATACGCCAGATGTGTCGGGTTGTTCTGGATAACTGTATTTAATATCTTGATTGCTTCTTTTGTTTTTCCGCTCTGCCGTAATTCAACGGCCTTTTCATACAGGCCCCAGGAATTCAGTATGCCTTCGTTGGCGCTTGCATCCTGATTAATCCGGAGAAGATCGGACTGGAGTTGCTGCATCTGGGACTGCATTTCCCGGATCTGTTCAAGGGCTTCATCGTTTATTGTCCCGAGTTTCCGGATGTTCTCCATTTTATCTTGCTGATTTCGCAGGTTATTAATTGCTTTAGTGATGTCCTCGGGATTGGCCTCTATCTTTGCGGTTAAAGAATATTTTTCACCGTTCCACTTTTCATCCAGAATTTCCAGTTTAACGATACCGGCCGTTAGGGCGATAACCTCATCTTTTTCGATCTGAAAATTCTTTATTTCAATCCTTGACTCAAGATAGGTCCCAATTTTTTCCAGCAGCAGCCGTTTGATCTCAATCAGCGAAACCGTCCGGCAAGTCAGTTTGCTGTCGGATTCTCCGGCGCTGTGGGTATAGTTTTCAATAAATTCCCTTGAGGTCGCCATGCTCGTAAAAGGGGAGCTCAGTATCATGAGAATCATAATAATCACACGGTATGTAAACATATCGACACCTCCAGCAGTATTCATCCGTTTATCATAATATGACCACATCTATCTTCAATTTATCTGAAGCTACTTTAATCCGGCATAAAAATCGAGATATTCGGGTTGCGCAGGGCCTCCTTGTTGCAAAGCAACTGGTTGTGAATTGCGCAATATATATCTGCATCTTTATATCTGCTTAAGCAACTGGTTTGCGGCTGTGAGCATTGGATCCCAGACAGGGCCGAATGGAGGCGCATACGCGAGGTCAGTCTGAGCAAACTCATCAACAGTCATCCCTGCATGAAGAGCGACAGCAGCCGCATTTATACGATGAGCGACGCTTTCCCTTCCTACCATCTGCACCCCGATAAGCCTGCCTGATTTCCGGTCTCCAACCATTTGAACCAGAATTGAACTTGATCCGGGATGAGCATGCGCGCGGGATCGGCTTTCAATGACTACCTCAACAGGCTCAAAACCAAGCTCTTTTGCCTCATCCGTGCCAAGACCGGTTCTGGCAACCTGAATATCAAAGACTTTAAATATCGCAGTTCCGGTTACTCCCTGAAGCTCAGCTTTTGTCCCGGTTACATTGTCAGCCACGGCCCATCCCCCCCTGTTGGCTCGTAAAGCCAGCGGAATCCAGGTCTTCCTTCCTGTAACCACGTGGTAGGCATCCGCACAATCTCCTGCCGCATATATATCAGGATTTGAGGTACAAAGGGTTTTATCGACCGAAATCGACCCGGAGGGTCCAAGCTCAAGTCCGGCATTTTCAGCAAGCTGGCTGTTGGGGGTAACTCCGACTGCAACGAACACCATCCGGCAGGAAAGATCAAGGTCGCTGCAGATTACCTTTAATCCATTTTCCGCCTTCACTACTTTTTCTATCGTGTGACCAAGATGTACTCTGACATTGTTTGTTTCAACCTCAGATTGTACCACTGAAGCCAGTTTGCCGTTCATCCATGGAATAAACACAGACCGGGGTTTAACCATATCCACTTCAATGCCGAGAGCCCTGAATGCTTCGCACATTTCAAGCGCAATATATCCCATACCGATGATTACAACATTTTTGACTTTGTTGTCAGTGATGAATTGCTTGATAACTCTTCCATCATTAAGGCTTTTCATACTCGTTACTCCGGGGAGATCAAATCCGGGAAGTTTCGGAATAACGGGTGATGCTCCGGTAGCTATCAGAAGTTTGTCATATGTAAGATCAAACTTGTCGCCGTCATGTGTTGTTCCTGTTACCGCCTTTCGGGTTATATCTATGGCTTCGACATAATGTCCTGTTCTCAGGTCGATTTTCTGCCTGTTTCTGAAAACATCCGCCTGCCTGACAACAAGATCGTCCATGCTTCTTCCAGAATCAGCCAGGTTATAAGGCATGCCGCATGCGCTGTATGAAACGTCGGAAGTTTTTTCCAGAACAATGACATCCATACCGGGTCTGTTTCTTTTTGCACGGCTTGCCGCACTCATTCCTGCAGCATCACCACCAATTATTATGAACTTCATGAATTTATCCTTAATATATTCAGCTTAACACTTTGATATCAATAAAAAAACATTTCTTAATATTGTTCGGAGAAAGGGTTTAGGGATTCGAGGATTCATTTGATTAAAATTAGAATAATTTTTCAAGATAGAATTTTGTAATCGGGTCGGCATCTTCAAAAGAATATTCGGGATTATTATTCTTTTCCGCCATTTTCTTCCTGACGCCTGATGCGAGGGATTTTCCAAGTTCCACCCCGAACTGGTCGAACGGGTTTATACCCCAGATAAATGCTTCATAGACCGTTTTAGCTTCATATAAGGAAAGAAGCCTTCCAATATTTTCCGGGGACAAGTCATTTAATAATATGGTTGAAGAAGGCCTGTTTCCCTCGAAGCGTTTTGCGCCATTGGTATCATCTTTTCCGCATGCGAGAGCGGCAGGCTGGGCGATTAAATTTGCCCAGAGTTCCTGGTGATTTGTAACTCCTTTTGATTTGAATCCATACTTCTCATAAGATGGCTTGATGACTCCTATAAAATCGACAGGGAAGGGGCGGCCCTGGTGAGCAAGCTGAAAAAACGAATGTTGAGCGTTGGTGCCGGGTTCACCGAATATAATTGTCCCTGCAGATACATCAAGAGCATCTCCTTCTTTTGTGACCGATTTTCCGTTACTTTCCATGTTCAGTTGCTGTATGTGAGGAGCGAGCTTTGACAGGGGAGAGGCATAAGGAATTACAGCCTGCGCCGGATAATGAAGAAAATTATTGTTCCATACGGATAATAGAGCGGCGACAAGGGGGAGATTGCATTCGGGAGGCGCTTCTTTCGTGTGAATATCCATCTCTTCCGCCCCCTTTAAAAACCGTTCAAAAACGTCATATCCGAGGTAAAGGCTTAACGGCACACCTCCAACTGCCGAAGTGACGCTGTATCTTCCCCCTATGAAATCGAACATATGAAACGACGCGACAACCGGGTTTGAAGGATCATCTCCCGGACTTCCCTTGCTGGTGACTGTCACAAAATGTTTTGCAGGGTCGAGCTCTTTTTGTTTCATGAATTCATAGGCCTGGTTTGTGTTTGCCGCTGTTTCGGAAGTGGTATAGCTTTTTGATATAACAATCCAGATCGTGCTTTCAGGATCAATGGACGCCGCTATTTCTCCGAAGTTATGAATATCAACATTAGAAAGAAAATGCATTTTTATTTTCTTAATCGCAAGATGTTTCAGTGCTGCCGCAACAAATTCAGGGCCGAGGTATGAACCTCCGATTCCGATAACCACCACATGTTCAAAAACCTTGCCTGTTGTACCCCTGATTTCACCTTTATGGATTTTGAATGCAAATTCTTTTATCTTTTTTCTTACCGAAATCATATCGGGCATGATGTCTTTGCCGTTTACAAATAGAGGATCGGCGGAAAAAGATCTTGATGCGGTATGAAGCGCAGCGCGGTTTTCAGTATTGTTGACTTTTTCACCTTCGGTCATGGATTTGAACTGCTTTTTTAATCCTCTGTTTTCAGCAAGTTTAAACAGAAGTTCCATGGTTTTGGCATTTACCCTCTGACGGGAAAAATCATAGAAAATACCGGCTCCTTTCAGGGAAAATTTTTCCATGCGGCCTTTTCCACTGATGAGGTATTTAAGGTGATTTTCTTTGCGGTTAATAGTACCCGCATGTTTTTTCAGTTTTTTCCATTCGGGAAGATTATTTAAGGGATTAGACGGTTTCCGGTTCATGTTTTCTGGTCCCTGGTTGTTTACATCTTATCTGCAAGAGTTTTATGTATATCCGTTATAATTTGCGCGGATAATTCGGACATTGCCTTGCTCATTGCTTCCGCGAGCGCTCCCGGATTTTTTTCGGCACATTCTTTCCGGGTGCTGTATCTTTTTTGGAAAAGGACTCTTTTGTTTAAGTCGGGTTCATTTTCTGCCATGAGAATAATATCAAGCGAAAGAACGGCTTCCCAAATCTTCCCACGGTCGTCCTCGAAAAATTCATCAACAGTACCTGAAATTGAATGAGTTGCCACAAAGCCTGTATCATGGTTGAAGACAGCCTTGAAAAGACCGGACTGTTTGATATCTCTGAACAGGAAATAAGGAACCAACTGAGCGGGATTTGTCTCCCATCTCTTGTTACTGTACGTATCGGTCTGGAAATTATTTTTCCTGTAACTGATTTTTTCGGAGTTGTATAGAGGAGACGCCTGAAAGCGCTCCATTTTTATTATTGAATTGACGGCCTTAATTTCAGCGAATTTCGGAGAAACATATTCAAGGGTGTAATAATCTACTTTGCTTGCAGTCCCCCCGAAACCCATACAGCCCGCGAGAGAGAAAACCAGGCCGCCGATTAATGACGCACAAGATAATGTATAAAAAGTTCTTCTGAATATTTTCATAACAAACTCCCTGTGGATATAAGTTTAGTGTTAATCTTTATCCGTTGCTTTTTCAGGAAGCGGACTTCCATAAAGAAGCATGGACGGCTGATCGGAAATTAATTCAATTGAACGGTTTAATGTTTCGCTGGTCTTTTCTATACTTTGCATTGTTGCGAGGACTTGTTTCTGCAAGGACGAAAGGTTGTAATCGGTTTTTTCTACAAAGAAGATCCCTTTCTGTATCATTTTTTCTGCATTATTTACGGTTCTATTGAAGTCCTGAATTGTCTGCGCGATGTCATCCTGATTATCCTCAACGATTTTATCGACTTTTGATATTGTGCCGTTTAAGTTTGAAATGGCTTTGTCGGTATTTAATGAGAATGATTTAAATGTGCTCCCTGCATTTTCTATGGAATCCATCGCGGCGTCCCATTTGTCTAAAGATGCTCTGATATTAATGGAATCCATCACAGCATCCCATTTGTCTAAAGATGTTCTGATATCCGAGGATAAGTTCCCGATTTTTGCCTCATCTACTGCAATGATGATTCTATCGAGAGTCTTTTTAAACTTAACTGACATTCCTTCAAGGTCCATATTTTGCAATTGTTTAACTACGTCATTTATATTGTCTATTAAATTCCTTATTTCAGAAGGTTTTGTATCGATAACCGTATGTCTGGGTGGAAAGCTCAGTGAAGGGGAAAGATCCGGTTCACCTTTTCTCTTCATGTCCAGTTCAATAAACATTATTCCTGTTATTCCGACTGATTTTAACTGGGCAACGATATTTTTATCCGGTTTCATATCGGATTCTATTTTTAATATTATCTCTATAAGTTTTGCATCCGGAGCAACAAGTATATCGGCGACCCTCCCGATTGTGACTCCCCTGTATTTTACAGGCGAGTCTTTTGCCAATCCCTGCACCGAATCGTCAAAATAGGCTGAATAGAGCTGTCCCTGTTCAAAGAAATGTGACATGCCGAGCCATATTATTGCAATAAACGCAACAAACACACCCAACAGAACAAAGATCCCGACACTGAATTTTGTTTTTATTGAAGCCATTTTTTATCCATCTTTAATAATTTTTCTCACGAAGCTGTCGACTTCGCATTTCTGTTAAAAAATTGCCTGACTGACGGATCGGGGCTGTGATCCCTGATAATCTTTGGATCTCCCTCGGCAATTATCCCCTTTGTGTTTTTATCAAGCATTACAATCCGGCTGGCAACTGTAAATATTGTATCAAGGTCATGAGTTACTATTACAATGGTTGTGCCAAGTCCTCTGTTGATTTGCATGATAAGCTCATCAATTTCGGAGGAAATAACCGGGTCGAGACCAGCTGTAGGTTCATCCAGAAAAAGTATTTTCGGATTCAGTGCAAGAGCCCGTGCAAGACCGGCTCTTTTTTTCATTCCCCCGCTTAGTTCCGAAGGCAGATAATCTTCAAAACCTTCAAGTTCAACAAGGCGAAGTTTCAGCTTAACGAGCAAATCCACGGAATATTTAGGCATTAAAGAATACTCTGTTATCGGAAGCGCTATGTTTTCCGCAACAGTCATCGAGCCCAGAAGGGCGCTGCTTTGAAAAAGTATTCCTATTCCTTTTAAAATATTATGCAGTGTTTTGGTTTTACACCGGGTTATGTCGATTCCGTCAATAAAAACGTTTCCGGAAGATGGAGCGGCAAGGCCCACCATGTGTTTCAGCAATGTGCTCTTTCCGCATCCGCTTCCGCCCAGTATCACAAGAACCTCACCTGCAAAAACATCGAGGCTGACGTTATTGAGAATAACTTCATCGCCGTATTTTGCAATAAGATTTTTTACCTGGATGACTGTATCTTTTATTGCCATAACCTTTTTATATTTATCGCCAGTAGCTCCGCCCGACTGCAAACATTGAATCAAAAAGGATGATAAGGAATATGCCGCTAACAACTGCGGATGTGGCCGCGTTTCCAACTGCATCAGCACCTCCTCTTGTCTGAAAACCCCTGAGGCAGCCAACCCATGAAATAAGGATAGCAAAGATAACGCTTTTGGACATTCCCCAGACAACTTCGAAGAGGGTCAGAACTTTGATTGTCTGGGAGATATATGAACTTATTGTCAAGTCAAGAATGAGCACTCCGACAACAAGTCCGCCGGCAATTGCGAATAAATTCGAAAACAGGGTAAGCAACGGCACTACAATAACTGATGCCAGTATTCTTGGTATTGCCAGAAAAAGAGTGGGGTCGAACCCCATGACGAAAAGGGCGTCAATCTCTTCGGATATTTTCATTGTTCCAATTTCCGCGGCAAAGGCTGAGCCGGATCTGCCGGCGACAACTATGGCCGTCATTATCGGTCCAAGTTCTGAAACCATTGCGATAGCTACAAGCGAAGCGACATAAAGATTTGCTCCAAACTGCTGCAACTGTAACGAAGACATGAAAGAAATGACAAGTCCGAGAAGGAAACTGATAAGTGCCACTATCGGAACGGCATTAACACCGGTTTTTTCCATGCACGTTATAGTATCTTCAACACGAAGAGATCCGGGATGTCGGCATATATAGTAAAATGAAAAAAGAACCGAGA
>JAHJJB010000035.1 GCA_018823005.1 Pseudomonadota bacterium
ACAAAAGCCGATATCCGTTTCTTTTTTTATGAAGGCAATCTCACCGGGAGAGGTCCCGATGCATACCTCCCCGTTTATTCCTATTTTGGGTTTATTTTCAATAAGGCCTGAATTAAAAAGGTCAGAAAATATTTTTTTAAACAAAAGAATCTGACGTATGGTCTCATCAACTGAACCATTGATACCGGAATGGAAAATAATCTTTAACGGATTTAGCTGCGACCTGAATAATTCAACCTCCCCGATCAAAGACCTGTTTGAATCCTCATGTTCTCTGATTGAGAGATTAAGGCCTGAATAGGAATGAGGGGCATGGATTATGAATGGTATATCAAGAGTTGTCCATGCTTTAACAACTGAATTGAACGAACCAGGCACGACATATAACTCTATGTAATCATAGATATTATCTTTTTTAAGCTTCTGTGCCGCAGGAATCAGCTCTGTGTTTGTTGAAAAAAGTTTAAGTCCCAGTTTCATGTCTGAACGATTTTTATCTTACCTTAAATAGTGGAACAAGCGGCTTTGCTCTTAAAATTTCCGGTAAATTTCTATCGGATAACACATTCATTATAATCTGAAAAATTTCATCGTACGCTTTAAGCAGATTTTCAATATCCGTATCGGAATGAGAATAGCTAATATTATGGGTTCCAAGAGTCAATATCCCTCTAGCGAAAACTTCCTGCAGAAAAAGCGTCTTTATTTCCCACTGTGAGTAAACATCCGTGTCTTTAAACAGAAGAAAAGACCAGCATGGCTTGCCTCCTGTTGACAGCAGGTCTTTTAATCCATGCCTTCTGATAAGATCGTTTACTCCGTCAACAACCTTTCCGCCCTGTTTCCATATTGTTTCAACGACTGGCTCTTTCTGAAGTTTTGTCATAGTCGCAAGGGCGGCCGCAAGAGATAGTGTTTCTCCTCCGAAAGTAAACGAGAAAAAAATCTCCTCCATAAGGCGCATTATATCCGCTCTCCCCGCTATTGCCGAGACCGGATATCCGTTCGCAAGCCCCTTCCCGAATGTTGCAAGATCCGGGATGACTCCGAAATATTCCTGTGCTCCTCCGTTTGCATACCGGAAACCTGTTATGGTCTCATCAAAGATAAAAACAGCCCCGTTTTTATGAGACAGTTCCTTTGTTTTTTCCAGGAAACCGTTTACCGGCTCGACGCTGTTCATCGGCTCCATTATAACGGCCGCCACTTGATCCTTGTAGTCTGCAAATATTTTATTCAGGGAATCTATGTCGTTATAGGCAAATTTATGGGTCAGCTCCTGTGTGGACTTCGGCACGCCGAGATTCCGGGTCGTTGAGCCGATATACCAGTCCTGCCAGCCGTGGTATCCGCATGCGGCAACATGATCCCTTTTTGTATAGGCACGGGCAAGTCTAACCGCTCCGGATGTCGCATCGGATCCGTTTTTGCCGAAACGGACCATTTCAGCACAGGGAACCATCTCGACTATCTTTTACGCGACCTGCATCTCAATCGGATGAGGCAGCGAGAAAATAACTCCGTCTTCAAGCTGAGCACGGACCGCAGCTGTTACATCAGGATCATTATAGCCAAGTGTAACGGATGCAAGGGAGCTTATAAAATCCAGATATTCATTCCCGTCTACATCCCAGACTTTGCTTCCCCGCCCTTTTGTTATAAAGTAAGGTGAAACCCCCCACGGGTATTGGGTTTTACTCTTGCTGAAAGTCTGTGAACCAAGAGGTATGGTTTTCTGGACTCTTTCAAGAAGCTGCTGCGAAAAATCATAAGATTTCAACTCTCTGTTTTTTATAGCCATTTTATTTATTTCTCATTAGATTTCTTTATTTAATAATATTTGCCCGCATATCAGATATTATGCTTATCTCTTCACAGGCTGTCTCTATCGTAAGAAGATTTGTAGCCTCCACCGGATTGCCTTCAAGCAATGAGAAAAGCTCTTTCATTTCATCGACATACATTGAATTTGTATCTTCATATTTTCCAGACCGAATTATTTCTGTGCTCTTTTTAGTCAGAATCCTGATTTCCAGATGCTCCGGATTCTTCCCGGTGCTGTTCCATATATAAGTTCCTTCGGTTCCGACAATCTCTATCCCTCTCCGTTTCAAAGGCTGAATATAATCAAGATGTATACTCGATATGGTATTGTTTGAATGATGCAATATCATATCGGCGGTCTCCTCTGTTTCAATACCAAGCAGCTTCTGATTTGCCGCAAAAGAACTGTAAGCTTCTACTTTGCCCAGGATCCATGACATATAGTCTATTTCGTGGATACCATCCCATAAAACCCCTCCGCCCATAGCTGTTTTTGCGCTGTATGTATCCCTGTAGTCAACCCCCGGCCTCCAGTTGCCGAGAAAATGACCCGAATAAGCTCTGGCGGAAGAAACTTTTCCAAGTTTTCCACCAAGCACAGCTTCCCGGGCATTTCTTACGCCGGGATGATATCTCATGTTGCACCCGACAATAACCGGCACATTTTTTATAGATAACAGTTTGCGGCAATCTTCAGGATCAGTCGTGACCGGCTTTTCGATAAAAACTGGTATTTTGTTTGATATGAATCTAAATCCGTCCCTGTAATGTTCGGAACTGGGAGTACAGATAAAGGCAAGATTCAATCGGTTTATTGGTATGGAGCTGATTTCTCCGGCAATTATTATTCTTTTATCTTCAAGTGCTTGAACTTTTTTTTCAGCGCTCTTTATGTCTATATCATATACGTATATCTCTTTAATATTCCGCATATGATCAAGAATATTCTTTAGGTGTTTCAATCCTATTGAACCAAGACCTACCACTGAAATTATATATTCCATTTTATCTATGCATTCTTTTTAAAATAATAGCTGTACATGGCTTTGGCTGTATTCAGGTCTTCAGGAGTATCAACATCTATAGACGCCCAGAAAGGCATTATGTAGGGGTGCGTATCCGGTGGGAAATAATTTTTTTTATATATAAATTCAGGCTTTAAAGCATATATGCCGCCGTTGTCGACATAATATTTAGGCGAAAACTGGGTTTTTCGATCTGCCATCTCAGGGAAACTTCTTTTTAATGAGCCATTATCGTCTAGGTTTAAGGCATATATTACCGGAAACGGAAATTCGGTGACAGAAACCACACCGTTCGGTCTTTTCTCTTCCAGTATATTATAAATATTTATGACATCATCAGAACTTCTCAAAGGGGTAGAGGCAAGCATGATAAAAATATAATCGTATTGATTATTGATATTTTTGATTCCAAGAACATGATTGGCAACATCCATAACACTGGCATGATCCGTAGAGAGATGATCCGGTCTCCTTATAATCTCTATCTCTTTATATCTGCTTGAAACTGCGATAACTTCCTCATCTTCCGAAGAAACCACAATATCATCCAGTTTTTTTGATTCAATCGCAGCTCTTATCGTATAGTCAATAAGGGGGTTGCCGAAAAAATCTATAACATTTTTTCTCGGAACTCTTTTTGATCCCCCCCTTGCCGGAATTATTGCAAGAGTCTTCATATTATATCTTTCCAGCTCAGCATGTAATTATCAGGAAGATCCTTTGCGACTGTTCTCCCGATTAGTATATCCGATTGTGACGGTGATATTCCATATCCGGGGCGCTTGTAATCCAAATTATCCGGTTTAAGTGCCGAACCTTTCGATAGGGATTTTTTTATAAAAACGCTGCGCCTTCCCTTCTTTCTTTCTTCCAGAATATTAGATGGTATATCGCGAGTGGAGCTTCCAAGTGCTGTTTCCAACTCTCTTACTGATTTAACAAACCTCTTTGCATCATCCGGCTCCAATGAAAAACAATGTTCAACAGAAGGGGTTGTTCTATCCAATGTTATTGTCTTTTCAACCAATCTTGCACCCAATGCTATTGCAGCCACATCCATATCCCATCCGGGGGTATGGTCTGAAAAGGCTATTACATGTTCGGGAAACATCATTTTTAATGTC
>JAHJJB010000036.1 GCA_018823005.1 Pseudomonadota bacterium
AGAACAAGGGAGTCGGCGGATCGGTTATCACGGGGTACATTAAAGCCATGGAATTGAATTGCGACATAATAATCAAGATCGATGGAGACGGCCAGATGGAGTCCCGTTATATACCAGACTTCATCGAACCGCTGGTCAAAGGTGATGCGGATTATACCAAGGGGAACCGCTTCAAAAACCTGCAGGCATTAAAGGCCATGCCCGGAATAAGATTGCTGGGAAACAGTCTCCTTTCTTTTTTGGTGAAAGCGGCATCCGGATACTGGAACATCATGGACCCTACCAATGGCTACACGGCAATTCACAGGCATGTCCTGGAAAAAATAAATTTTAATAAAATAGACAAGAGATATTTCTTCGAATCAGACATGCTTATAAACTTGAACATCGCCAATGCCGTTGTAAAAGATATTGATATTCCTTCCAAATATGGTCAGGAAAAGAGCTCTATCCGTATAATGCAGGTGTTATTTCAATTTCCTTTCAAACTTTTAAAGGGCCTGTCAAAAAGGATCTTCTTAAAATACTTCATTTACGATTTCAACATGGCATCCGTCTATATACTGATCGGACTGCCTGTTTTTGTCATCAGCATCGTTTTCGGCATTGTAGAATGGATAGATTCAATTGCTTCGGGTATAAGCAAGTCTCCCGGAACAATAATGCTTGTGGCCTTGCCGATAATTGTCTCCTTCCAAATGTTAATCCAGGCCTTACAAATTGACATCAATTCGGTTCCGCGTAAAGATCGGTAAATCATGGCAAAAGTAATTTTATTATCACCACCCTACCTTGATTTATACGGCAAATTAAATAAAGCTGCAGGCAGATACTTCCCCCTTGGTCTGGGTTATATCGCTTCGTTCCTGCGAAAATACGGTTCCCACAGCGTTCAGATTTATGAGCCGGAAGCGCAATCCTTAAGTTATGCCGATCTTGAAAAAATAATCAGAGATAACCGGCCGGACATAGTCGGTTTGACCTGCTCTACACCTAACTTTTTCAGGGCTGTCAGGCTTGCCCTGGCAGTTAAAAATAATTCTGATGCGAAGGTCATTATCGGAGGTGTTCATGCTTCGGCGCTTCCGGAATTCATAGCTGAAAATTATCCGGAATTAATAGACTGTGTGGTTGTTGGTGAAGGCGAAATAACCATGCTGGAACTTGTCAGAGCCTATGAAAATAATGAGAGCATTGAAGGAATCAAGGGAATTGTACACAGAAGCGGGAATAAAACCATTCGCACCGAAACCAGGCCATTTATAAATGAACTCGATTCCATTCCATTTCCTGCAAGAGATTTAATCCCGCAAAAGCTTTTTATACCGAACCTGCATAATGCAAGGCATAAAAGCTGCTTAACATTATTAACAAGCAGGGGTTGCCCTTTCAATTGCAGCTTCTGTGCCTCAAGAATAGTCTCCGGAAAGAAATACAGAACACATTCTGCCGAATATGTTCTTGAAGAAATACAGATGCTTAAAACAGATTTTAATGCCAGACAACTCCTTATTACAGATGATACGTTTACAATCGATCATGAACGTCTTGAGAAAATATGCAGGGGAATGATAGATAAAAAAATTGGCCTCGAATGGTTCTGCTTTTCCCAGGTCAGTTCCGTGAACCGGGAGATGCTTTCGCTCATGAAAAAAGCGGGATGTTACAATATCGGATTCGGAATCGAGTCGGGGGACGAGGATATCCTGAGAAAAATGGGGAAGCCGATAAAGCCGGAGAAAGCGCTGGAGGCAGTCAGATTTGCAAATGAGATCGGCATGAAGACACAGGCATTTTACATTTTTGGGACACCCGGCGAGACAAAGCAGCAGATGGTGGAGACGATTCAATTTGCAAAAAAAGTCGGAGCCACGTTAGCTTTTTTCAATATGCTCGTACCCTATCCGGGGACTAAAGACTTCCACCATTTTTTTTCAAATATACCTTTGGGAAAAATCGAATGGGAAAAATTTGTGGCGGTTGGCGAAGAGTGCATATTAACGAATTCAGATGTGTCACAAAAAGAGATGGAAAAATTAATAGCTTCGGCTAATCTGACATATTATATGGACCCGCGCAGAATAGCCAATTTGCTGTTTCATATCAGGACTTTTTATGAATTTTCCAATTATATCAAGGGCGGAATAAGCTTATTAAAGCAGATTCTGAAATGGTTTAAATATAATAGCGGCTGAATCGAAAAATGATAAATAAACTTAACTCTTTTGATCTGAATATCAATTGGCAATTTCCGAATTTAAGAAATTACATATTTGCCTTCGTCTCCCTTTTTGCATTTCTGCTTATCATCTATGGAAACAGTTTCCACTGTGAATGGCAGTTTGATGATATCCCGAATATCGTCGAAAATGTAAACGTCCACATGAAGAGCCTCTTCTG
>JAHJJB010000037.1 GCA_018823005.1 Pseudomonadota bacterium
CCATACCCAAACAATTTGAACGAACTCCAATTGGAACGTTATTCTGACAATCGCTATAGTCTCTGCCTGTGCCTATTTGTTGACAATCAGGGGGCGTTGATATGTTTCCTTAAAAATTTCTTGGGGAATGCCAAAACCCATTACCCCTGCCAGACCCTTTAATCAGATGGTAAGCTCTCAATCTATAAAAGATTCGACACAGCGCTTCTTATATCGGGATATTTGAATTCAAAGCCGTATTTCAGAAGTTTATCGGGAATAACCCTCTGGCTTGCCAAGATGGAAAAACCAAATTCCCCGAGAACAAGCCTTATCATGAAAGAAGGCGCCGGTATAAATGCCGGCCGGTGAAGAATGCCGGCAATAGTTTTTACAAGTTCAATATTTCTTATGGATTTTGGAGCAGTAAAGTTTAACGAGCCGTTTACAGCCTTGTTTTCAAGAATAAACATAATCGCTGAAATAAGGTCTTCAATATGAATCCATGGGAACCACTGCCTTCCGCTTCCGATGGGCCCGCCAACGAAAAAGCGGATAGGGGGTATCATTTTTTCCAGCGCCCCGCCGCCTCTTCCGAGAACAACACCAAAACGCATGGCAGCGACCCTCACACCTTTATCTTTCGCTTTAAATGCTTCTTCTTCCCAATCCCTGCAAACCTTTGCCAGAAAATCGCTGCCTGACGGTTCGCTCTCTGTGAGGATATCTTCCCCTCTGTCGCCATAGTAACCGGCGGCTGAAGTAGTGCAAAGAGTTATGTTTCTTCCTGCGGGAATCGCTTCCACAAGATTGCGTGTGGTAATGATCCTGCTGTCATAGATACTCTGCTTGTATCTTTCGTTCCAGCGTTTGAATATGCTTCTTCCGGCAAGGTTTACGGCAGCATCTATGTCTTTGAGTTCCTCCTGCCATGATCCTTTCCTGGTTGTGTCGGCAGAAATATATTTAAAATTGGGATGTGATAATGTTTTGCCGGTATCACGTCCCCCCACCGCGACAACACTATGGCCATTTGTTAAAAAATAAGAGGATAGACTGGTACCGATAAAACCGGAACCGCCGGTGATGAATATCTTCATATTTCACCTCCCTCCCGTCGGATACTACGGACAATTGCACAAACTATTTGAAACAAGTCAAAATACATACGGCAAAGTAAAAAGCTCATTATGCAAGGCGCGCGAATCTTGAGGAGTGAAGCGTACATACAGGTACGCTGCAACGACGAAAGATTAAGCGCAACACAGCAGAATGACTTTTTAAGAAGCCGTCAAATATTGAACGTGCCCGATTCTATATAGGGAACATCTTCGACCTCCAGAGCATGCAGAATGCTTCCATGCATCCTTTTCTTCATCTCCAGAATTACGGCCCTTCTTTTATTAAGGCTTTTAGCAAAGGCAAGTGTTTCATTCATAAGATCGTTTATATGGCATGCCTTTGTAATTATATTGTTCTCGGCACATTCCACGGCTGTGAGGCGCTTTCCTGTATATTGCAACTCCTCGAACTTCTGTTTCGGAATGGCCCGGTTCAGCAACGCAAGCATTCCGGGCAAAAATGGTATGCCAAGATCAACTTCCGGAACACAGAAAAATCCGCGGTCCGACCTCATGAACCTGAAATCAAATGCGCAAGTATAAATAGCTCCGCCTGCGAAAGCATGGCCGTTCATGGCAGCAATGGTAATCATGGGATACATAAGCGTTCTTTTAAACAGAACGTTTAATAAATAAAAAAAGTCTTTTGCGGTTTTTACGTCTTTGTTTTGGATAACAGGGAAAAGCCAGTCGAGATCAAGACCGTTTGAAAAAATTTTATCATGGGCAGAGGTCACAATAAGGGTTAAGGCTGAAGACTCGTTTTCCACCTTGTCCAGAACATCGAGATAGGCATTAATAAAATCAGGGTTAAAGCGGTTTTCGCCACTGTTTAAGGTAACAACGGCAACATTTTCATCCAGTCTATATTCAACCAGCGCCATATAAATAACCTCCAAAAAAAAGGGCAACACCGTTTCTGGTGTTGCCCGGATATGCAGGGATAAAGAATAGTTAGGAACAGCAGGAGCCTTCGGTGCTGCAGCTTGTACATGAGGCTACGCCCAAATCAAACCCGGATGTGATCTTAAAACCGACTTCGAGAAAATCTACCTTAACGGGTTTTGCCTTTTCCATGAACTCTTTATTTACCAGGTACTTGAATCCATCAATATCATAAACATTATCAGCTTCGTTCGGCTCATCCAGAGCCAGTGCCAGAGAAGGCCCGCCTCATCCACCTTCGTTCAGAAAAATCCTGATCGGTGAAACTGTTTTTCCTTTAAAATATTCGGCTATCTGTTGGGTAGCCGAGGGTGTTATCTCAACCATTATATTCCTCCTTGATATATAAAATCCTCTGTGTTCCTTCTCAAACAAAACAGAATCTTTTTCCGGTTGTCTGATTTGAGAGTAATTTAATTACAGGAATGTGATTTGTCAATCAATATTAGCAATATATTAACGTGTCTGAAAAATGGCACGACAGCCCGGGAGCTATAATTATTTAATTTTATTGCCCTGTTAGGCTCCTGATATCTCTTTAAGATATTTTTCATATATATCATAATTTTTTGAGGAAAAAAGAATGAAAATCACCTTTGTTACCGAACCTTTTTCCTCCTTTAAAAATCTGCACACGGTATCTAAAGCAATTCTGCAAGCATCATCAACAGGATAGCCATATACTCCGCAACTGATTGCAGGAAAAGCTATTGAATACAGATTGTTCTGTGAAGCTATCTGCAGGCTGTTAAAATAACATTGTGACAAAAGCAGGCTGTCTTCAGGCTTTCCGCTGTAAACAGGCCCGACGGTGTGAATTACATGACGTGCTTTAAGATTATAACCATTTGTTATTTTTGCCTTTCCGGTATTGCATCCCCCGAGTTTCCTGCATTCCTCCAAGAGTATAGGCCCGGCAGCCCGGTGGATGGCACCATCAACTCCTCCTCCGCCCAAAAGCGAGCGGTTGGCAGCATTGACGATAGCATCGACATCGAGTTTTGTAATATCCCCCTGCATAATTTCCATCACGTTAGTTATCTTTTTTTTCATGCTGCACCAAACAATGATCCCGATCAATGGAAATATTGAGGAATACCGTTATACGGTTTTAATTCCATGAGTTTAACTCACTTAATGATGTGGAATGCACCAAATATTTGACATTATTTGACAGCGCTAACGTTTGAATAATATGAAATAGTTTACTTGATGTTAAATTGTTAATGGAGGTATTTGACGTTTTAGTGTATTTGGAGACATAGCCCCACATGTGTAATAGCGCATTTTGAATAAGCCTATCGTTAGGTGGCAATTGTAATAAACTTACTAACTCTCCTGCGAGTTCGTATAGCCCTGAAACACCTTTTTGTGACGCCACCCATTTTCCGATTTTTTCGTATGATGAAATATCTCGTGCCATTACCGAGTATTTATGTTGCGCCCATAATTGTTGTGAATTTTTTGGTATGGGTATTCTTCCAAACTCAAGACCAATATACTTTTTTCCAAGAATAAATAGTTGTTTCGCAGGAGGGTCAATGTAAGTGGTAGGCCACTCATATGATTTTGACCGTAACAATACGGGGCTTTTGTCAATATAACCCCTAAGATTCATTTCAGCAACTAATAACTTATGACGTTGCTTAAGCGCCCATCCATAACCAAGCCAGCGAAGAGTTTCAGGGTGCTTGGAATATCCTTTATGGTTATTGCGTATAATCGATACTATTCCATGTAATTCTCGATGCTCACCCAGAAGGCTCTGCCTATTTAAATACCCCGGATTAACATCCCAGATTCTCATGCAGTATCCATAACCGTATAACAATTAATATATCCAACCGGTTTTTCTAAGACTTTCGTGCAATTTTACTTCATTTCGAAAAAAATAAAAAGAGAAATTAGTAACATGTAATCAAGCATAAATGAGTTTTCACTATCAGGTATTTTGTGGTAATAAAGACCAAAAATCAAGTGGGTAAAATATGGGAAAAATGGAAACGAAGTTTGCGGGTCATGTTATTGTCGTTTATCAATGATAAATATACTACCTGTTTTTCTCGAAGGTGTCTTTTGATCATTACCGAAGTCAAACATTCTTTTCGTTGGTGCCGTTTTACTGACAAGGAAGGATTCCTTGGAATCCAACACCCTGAAATTATTTCAGACTGCTTTCACCACTACAATTGCGCCTTTTCACCAGCCAAATCAATTGAATTTATGTACCCCTTTCTTCTTCAGGATTGAAGCTCCCCGCAGTAAGTCCGCCCGCCATACTGATTGGCGGGATCTTCGGCTGGGTTAGAGCTCGCTATTTCGGTTCAAAGATTATGGAATATTTTTGTGTACTTGATTTGTAGAAAACTTATGTATTATACAGGAAACGATGTACCCATGTTGTCTTAATCCTGATAAAAAGCCGGGCAACTTTTCTTGTAATTACACTTGGTACAACAACATGAACAGGAAATGTTTATATGAATAAAATCATAGTGGTGGATAACGATTCGATGATGCTGGAGTTCATGTCCGAACTTCTTGAAAATAAAGGACACCAGGTCAAAACGGCAAAAGATGGTCTTGCAGCCTTAGAGGCACTGAAAACCTATACTCCGGACATCATGTTCGTTGATCTTGTCATGCCAAACATCAGCGGAGAGAAACTATGCCGGGCAATCAGAAGAAACCCAGAATTTAATGGTATTTACATAGTTATCCTTTCGGCAATAGTCGCGGATCAGGAGATAGATTTCACTGGAATTGGAGCTAATGGCTGCATAGCCAAAGGCTCTTTTGATAAAATGTCTGAACAGGTTCTCTATGTCTTAGACTGTATGAATAATAAAATCCCTGATGACATAACAAAAAAAACCATTGGCCTCGAATATGTTCATACGCGCAAGATTAATAAAGAGTTGTTGTCTTTCAAAAGACATTCTGAAGCCATATTGAATAATCTTTCTGAAGGGATTTTCGAACTCAACTTTAATAACAAGGTGATTTACGCCAACCATTTCGCCCAGTTGCTGATCGGCATCAGGGAGGAAGACCTTTTAGGTTCATATTTCACCGAACTGTTTGAAGAACCTCACCGGATGAGGGTAAAAGAGATGATTGACCTGATTGATACAGGTCCTCAGGAAATTTCCGATGACCAGCCGGTAATGCTGAAAGACAAAATGGTTTCCCTTAGAATTTTGCCGGTCAACGACAAGGAGTATAAGTCCATCATTGTAATCCTGAATGACGTCACTAAGCGCAAAAAGGCGGAGCAGGCACTGGCGGAACAAAAGGAATTCTCGGAGAAAATGATTGAGAACTCGGCTGTGCCAACATTCGTGATAGATACACAACACGAGGTTCTTATATGGAATAAAGCGTGTGAAGAGCTGACCGGAATTAAAGCTGCAGAAATGGTCGGAACCGATAGCCATTGGAAGGGCTTTTATGACCATAAACGTCCGCATATTGCCGACATAGTGGTTGACCGGACACCAGGCAGCATGTCGGACTATTACGGCAACTATAAGAAATCTGCTTTTGCGGAGGAGGGCCTGCAGGCAGAGGGATGGTACGCTGATTTAGGCGGCAAAAAGCGCTACATATTTTTTGATGCAGCACCGATCTATAGCAGTAAGGATGAACTGGTCGGAGCCGTCGAAACGCTTCATGACATTACCGACCGCAAGCTTTTCGAGCGTGAACTGAAAATGACCACGGAGAAGCTGAGGAAGAACCTGATAGGGACTATGCAAACTATATCACTGATCATAGAAACGCGGGATCCTTATACTGCAGGCCACCAGAAAGAGGTTTCAAAACTGGCCCGTTCGATAGCGCAGGAGATTGGATTATCGGCAGATACTATTGACAATATAAGGATGGCGGGTGCAATCCATGATATCGGCAAGATGGCGGTTCCGGCTGAGATATTGAGCAAACCCGGCAGACTGACAGATATTGAAATGAGCCTTATAAAGACTCATGCTGAGTCAGGTTATAACATATTAAAAGATGCTGAGTTGCCTTACCCCGTGGCCGAGATAACCCTTCAGCATCATGAAAGAATGGACGGTTCAGGATATCCGAACGGATTGAAAGGAGACGAGATACTTCTCGAAGCCCGGATCATATGCATAGCCGATGTGGTTGAAGCCATCTCCTCTCATCGCCCTTACCGTCCTGCACTTGGCATTGATATAGCCCTTGATGAGATTGAAAAGAACAAGGGATTGTTCTACGATATCCAGGTTGCGGATGCGTGCCTCAGACTTTTCAGGGAGAAGGGTTATAAAATGGGGGGAGGAAGCTGATTGTTTCATGGCCAGCCCGTACTGGATTAAAACACTCATCAACAAGACCTTTTCCGGGCGGTTTTTCTTCTCGAAGCTGACGCATTATCCGGTCATAGGCCGCATGGTTGATTACGCCCTGTTTGACGGTGATGATATTTTGTATTTACCGAAAGACAAAGCGATACCTGTCAATGCTTCCGTTGACCGACCGGAAAGTCTGATGGTTCCCTCCCTTGTTGTTGACCATTTTATCCGGGAGGCGAATTATCACTGGATAATGGATTTTTGTATTTGCCGGGATTCAGCACATTGCAGGGATTATCCGGCCGATCTCGGATGTATATTCCTTGGCGAAGCCGCAAAAGGGATCAATCCGAAATTCGGGCGACATGTTACAAGGCAGGAAGCGCTCGAACATGCGAAGCGCTGCCGGGAAGCCGGACTTGTGCATCTTATAGGACGAAACAAGCTCGATACGGTTTGGCTCAATGTTGCTCCGGGCTATAAACTTTTAACAATATGCAACTGCTGCCCGTGCTGCTGCCTGTGGAAAATGCTGCCTGCAATCACTCCTGAAATCGGAGATAAAGTCTCCAGAATGCCGGGGATATCGGTTCGCATAGGCGATCAATGCCTGGGATGCGGTACATGCACAAAAAATATCTGCTTCGTTAACGCTATTCATGTTGAGAACAACCATGCCGTGATAAATGAACATGAGTGCAGGGGGTGCGGCCGGTGTGTCGAGACATGCCCGAATAACGCCATAGAAGTAATAATTGAAAACAGCGGCTTCATAGACGATACAATAAGGCGGATATCAGATGTCGTTGATGTAACATAAGTATTGACGGTTTCGTAAAAGCCATTCTCACACAAAGATCACGACGGGCACAAAGAAAAACCTGGATGTTCTCAATAGACCTTATAATAAATACAACTCATTGATATTAGATATGCTTCGAGCGAAAAGAAAAGAAAGACTCTCCGATTTTTCAGGAGGCAAAAACTATCCTGCCGTTTTGCTGTTTTCAGCCTTTTTTTTCTGCGGACTTCTGATTTCGTATAAATACCTCATCACCGGTATCGGCTTATATCTTGGCCTGTGGATTCTTTCATATTTTACCATATATGCAGGCACCTGCAGGTACTGCGTATACTACGGGAAAAAATGCCCGGTTCCGCTTGAGGGAAGCTGCGCGCACAGGTTTTTTGATAAAAGGGAAACAGGATTCGGATATGTGCAGTTTATATGGGCCGGAATTGCCTATCTTCTGCGGGCAACCCTGCCTGTTATTATAATATTCCGTGAGGCCCTTTATGTATATGGCGTTATTTATGCTGTTCTGTTTATTGCATTCTGGATTGTTCACATTTTTTTTACCGGATGCCCGAACTGCATAAACGGCAAGTGCCCCTTGAACCCGGATTATGCCGATAACTGAATGAATAAAGAGAATGGAATTGACTTGAGCGTATATAATGCGTATGATAGGCGCATAATATTAGGAGATAAAATTATGCCAAAAGGTAAAATTAATGTTACAATGGATCAGGATTTGATTGAATATGCAAAATTTTATGCTTCAGAACAGAGAACCACTGTTTCGGAAGTTTTTTCCCAATTCATCCTGAATTTAAAACGAGTCAAGGATAATGACCCCACCCAGATAATTATCGGTGATCCGGATTTCATGGAAGGACTCTTAGTTACTGCCTCCAGGCTAAGAACCGGTGAAGTAGAATGGTACGGATATGAAGAGGTCTTCAAATGAAAACCTTCTTCAGCGATTCCTTTGTCAAATCTTTGAAGAAACATTCCGCTTTAAAAAATACCGTTCAAAGAAAAACAGATATGATAATTGCCGATCCGATCGGATTAGGAGAGCCATTAAGAGGTAATTTCAGAGGATATTACAGTTGTCCGGTTAAGAAAAATTTTCTTATCATTTATCTGTATTGCCGGATCTGCAGAAAGAGGAAGGATGACGAGGTTGTGCTCTGCCATGATTGTCCTGAGTGCATCGATGAAACCATTAAATTTATTGATCTGGGACCTCATGACAAGGCATACGAAATTAAATAGGGGGAGCGCGTAAAATGTTAAACAAAAGGAAAAGCTACGATGAGGTCTGCCGGTCTTTTAAATGGGAGATACCGGCAAATTATAATATCGGAGTGGACATATGCGACAAATGGGCAGGCCAGCGGTATCGTCTTGCCCTGATATACGAAGACGAGAAGGGCCGGGTTGAAAAATACACTTTCTGGGAGCTGAAACAGCTCTCGAACCGCCTTGCAAACGGGCTTGTTCATGCAGGTATTGAAAAAGGGGACCGGATAGGCATCCTTTTATCCCAGTCTCCTGAAACGGCTTTAACTCATATCGCAGCCTATAAAATCGGCGCCATTGCCGTTCCTCTTTTCACCCTCTTCGGAGCCGACGCGCTCGAGTACCGGCTCTCAAACAGCGAGGCCAGGTGCCTTGTCACGGATGCGGCAAACCTTCCTAAAGTGATGGAGATATGGGAAAAACTTCCTCTTCTCAAAGTGGTGATAGTTACCGGCGGCAAAGCTTCCGGTAAGATGCTTGATTTTCGGGACCTGATTGAAAAGGGAAGCAGTGATTTTACCCCTGCGTCAACAAAGGCGGATGATCCAGCCCTCATTATCTATACATCCGGAACTACCGGTCCTCCAAAGGGAGCGCTGCACGCGCATCGTGTACTTCTCGGGCATCTTCCGGGAGTTGAGTTTCCCCATAATTTTTTCCCGGAAGAAGGCGACCTTTTCTGGACTCCGGCTGACTGGGCCTGGATCGGTGGGCTGATCGATGTTCTATTTCCAAGCTGGCACCACGGTATTCCGGTTGTGGCCAGACGGGCAAAAAAATTTGATCCCGAAGAGGCCTTTCATCTTATTGCAAAACATGGCATAAGAAATGCGTTTATGCCTCCTACGGCTTTAAAGATGATGCGCCAGATTAAAGATCCGCGAATCCGCCATGATTATTCCATGCGTTCGATCGGAAGCGGGGGAGAAACGTTAGGGGAAGGGCTTCTTCAGTGGGGGAAAGATGTCATGGGACTTGACATAAACGAGTTCTATGGACAGACGGAAGTAAATCTTGTCATCGGAAACTGTGCGGGAATAATGGATATCCGGCCGGGCTCGATGGGAAGAGCGATTCCGGGGCACACGGTCGATGTGGTGGATGAGTCGGGAACGCCGGTTGCGCCGGGTATCGTTGGAGAGATCGGAATAAAACGTCCTGATCCGGTCATGTTTCTCGGATACTGGAAGAATCCCGATGCTACTCTGAACAAGTTCGTTGGAGACTGGTGCCTGACAGGAGACCTGGCAAAGAAAGATGATGACGGATATTTCTGGTTTTTCGGACGAAAAGACGACCTTATCACGAGTTCAGGGTACCGGATAGGGCCTGCCGAGATTGAGGATTGCATTTTAAAGCATTCGGCTGTGACTATGGTTGCTGTTGTCGGCAGCCCGGACAAGTTTCGCACCGAGATTGTGAAGGCATTTATAGTTTTAAGGCCGGGGGTTGAATCCGGGCCGGAACTTAAAGAGGATATAAAAAACTTTGTAAAGGTGCGCCTTGCGGCTCATGAATATCCGCGTGAGATTGAATTTGTGGATTCGCTGCCTATGACAGCTACCGGGAAAATTATACGCAGAGAGCTGAAAAAGCTGGAGATAGAGAGGAAGAAAGGATGAGCGCTTTAAATATCTCCGATTCGAGTCTGGCAGGGGTAACGGTCTTTGGCATTCCGCAAGAAATATTTAAGGAAACATACCAACGCCCCCTGATTGTCAACAAAGAGACACAGGCAGAGACGAAATCATGGCTTCGTGGGCGTATATCCACTGGGGCTGCCCGGATTTCATGGGAG
>JAHJJB010000038.1 GCA_018823005.1 Pseudomonadota bacterium
ATCCTCGAAATACTCAATGTATTCCTGTGGTTGAAATTATCGCATTCCTTGTACTTGGCCAAAATTGGACGTTCTTCAAAGGTCTCTCTGTTATATGGTGAAATATTATAGCTGTATATATTAGTCTTTACAAAATTTTTCAACAATCTTTAAATAAGGAAAAAAGAATTCGTGTTGCAAGCTTACAAATAAGCAGATACATTCTTGATATTTTTAACCAACTACGATAACTATATATTTACGCTGTCATTAACAAACAATATTTAATCTGTAAGGAGTGTTTTATCATGATTTTACTTAATCCAAAAAAGAGCACGTTCGATCATCTTGATGAAAATTCACGAAAAATAATGTTAAAAACAATCGGTTTTTTTGAAAATAAGGGGAAAGAGAAGCTTAAAGAAGATGACAGAAACAGGGTTTGGTATTCCGATTTTCTTGATTTTATCAAGGAGGAAAAAATCTTTTCGACCCTTCTTACGCCATCTCCATATGGTGATAAAGACTGTCGCTGGGATACTTTCAGGATAAGCGAGTTTAATGAAATCCTGGGTTTTTATGGCCTCCATTTCTGGTACACTTGGCAGGTTTCGATACTCGGGCTTGGACCCATATGGATGGGGAAAAATGAAGATGTAAAAAAGAAAACCGCGCAGTTTTTAAAAGAGGGCGGCATATTTGCTTTCGGCCTTTCAGAAAAAGCTCATGGTGCAGATTTATACTCCAGCGAAATGATGCTCACTCAAATGCCTGACGGTACGTACAGGGCCGATGGAGGAAAATATTATATAGGAAATGCCAATAAGGCTGCTCTTGTCTCAACTTTCGGGAAAGATTCCGATACCGGCGAATACGTGTTTTTTGCTGTCGATTCTCAGCACAAGAATTTTGAATGCATTAAAAATGTCGTAAACAGTCAGTCATATGTTGCGGAGTATGCGCTTCATTCATATCCCGTTACTGAATCGGATATTCTTACAAAGGGACAGGAGGCATGGGATTCTGCGCTGAACACGATTAACGTGGGAAAATATAACCTTGGGTGGGCATCCATAGGTATCTGTACCCACGCATTCTACGAGGCCATAAATCATGCTTCAAACCGGAATCTTTATAACAGGTATGTTACCGACTTTCCTCATATAAAAATGCTTTTTACAGATGCCTGGAGCCGTCTTGTTGCAATGAAACTTTTTGCGAACAGGGCATCAGATTATATGAGATCGGCCTCGCCTGAAGACAGACGCTACCTTTTATATAACCCCATGGTAAAGATGAAAGTGACGACCCAGGGAGAAGAGGTAATAAACCTTCTGTGGGATGTTATTGCCGCTAAAGGTTTTGAGAGGGATATGTATTTTGAAATGGCGGCAAGGGATATCCGCGCACTGCCGAAACTGGAAGGAACCGTCCATGTGAACATGGCTCTCATAATCAAATTCATGGCCAACTACTTCTTTAATCCCGGCCAGTTTCCGGAAATACCGAAAAGAAATGATCCGGCAAATGATGATTTTCTCTTTAATCAGGGGGCGACGCGAGGGCTGGGTAAAATCCGTTTCCATGATTTCAATATTGCATATAACAGCCTCGATCTTCCCAATATAAAAATTTTCAAGACCCAGATCGAAACTTTAAAAGAGTTTCTGGTTAAAGCCACTCCAAGCCAGGACCAGAGCAAGGATATCGACTTTCTTTTGACACTCGGTGAATTATTCACGCTTGTTGCATATGGCCAGCTTATAATTGAAAACTCACTTATGAATAAGATAGATAACGATATTGTTGACCAGATATTTGACTTTATGGTGAGAGATTTCTCAAAATTTGCCCTCCAGATTTATTCAAAGCCAAGCAGTACGGATGCCCAGATGGCGCTTTGTATGAAAATGATAGCGAAGCCTGTGGTAGATGAAGAGCGTTTTAAAAAGGTCTGGGAAAAGTATGTCTACTCGCTGAATGGTACTTACCAGATGAATGAATAACAGGCATCACGCTTTGTAAAAAACCCGTTTTCCCGTCGCATCTAAAAACATCTTGACACATTACAACGGGGAGCGTATTTTTATCCATCAAATGTTGGAAGCAGATAGTGGGATAAGTTTGATGGTGCTATTAACCGGCTGACAGGAAAATTGTGACTTATGGTTTCAACCCTTGAAAAAGCGAGGCAGGACCCTTCTTCCATGAAGGGAAAAATTCTTGCCTCAGCGCGCAAAGCCTTCGGGGAATACGGTTATCACGGAACAACCACACGGATGATCGCAAAAAACGTCGGCATCGACATTTCAACCCTTTATTATCACTGGGGAGAAAAGAGAGACCTTTATGAATCCGTTATAATGGATCTCAACGAGGAGATCCGCCAAAAGCTTCTTGAAATAGAGAGCAAGGTAAAAGGGAAATCTCTTGCAACCCGCCTTGAAATAGCAATAGATGTCATGTGTGATTATCTCTTTTCCAACCCGGAAGTATCCAATTTTATTCTCTTTCTTTATTTCGGAAAAACCCGGAGTGATGCAAGCCTCAATTTTAAAGTATCCGAATACATATCCAATATTGCAATAGCAATGGGTCTTGCGCTTGATAAAAAATATATTCCCGTCAAAGCAAAGGCCAGAGTTCTCGCCGTATGGAATTCGGTTTTAAATTATGTTTCAGGAGAGGAT
>JAHJJB010000006.1 GCA_018823005.1 Pseudomonadota bacterium
CTGCATGTCGTCCAAATCGACGGTTTGTTTGAAGGTGATCCGGTTTTTCCCCGGATCGAACTGGAAGGGATCGAAAAAGCCGCTGTTGCGGGGAATCGGCGCAAAGCTTTTCGTTTCGATATGAAGCTTGTCCGGTTTCTTGAAATAGAGATCAGCCGCAAAGTCGGGTATCCTGAAACCCGGCATCATTACTTTAGCTTGAATTGTTACGGTGTAATCGCTCAATTTCTGATATGGTCTTACGATCGCGTTGAAGACCTGCAGAGGACCGGGTTCCTGCTTTGCTTCCGGTCTTTCCTGCGCCAACACCGGCATCGAAATGAAAACAATCAATACAACAATAATAAATGATGATCTGCCCTTAATAATGCCTCTCATTTACGAAAGAATATCCTTTCTGGAAAAATAGACAACTGCCGCGAGAAAAAAAGTGATCATAAAGCCGGCAAGGATTGAGATGTCCATCCGGATGACATTCCAGGGAACCGGATCATCAAAAACTTTTTGCCAGGCGTCAAAATAGTTAACAAAGAGATAGGGCCGGATAGCCTGGAACAGCTCGAACGGCAAAGAGATTATAATAATACTTATAATAATGACGGCCATGGTTGCAATTATGGGTCCGATCGAGTTGTCTGTGAAAGCAGAGAAAAGAAAACATAGCGAGGAAACGACAAACATTGCCAGGGTGGCCAGTCCATAGGCCATTAGAAAGAGATATGGGAGCCGGGCTTCCTGGATGACGAGGATGCCCTTGCGGATGACAAGGAGATCACCGCCGCCGAAAGCCCAAAGGGAGAGACCTATTGTCAGCCCACCGATGAAAAGCACCATGACGGCCGTATAAATAAGCGTAACGATAAACTTGGCCGCGATGATTCTTGTTCTTGAAACGGAGTGTGTCAGCATAAAACGAAAAGTACCTGCATTACCTTCACCGGCTATCTGGTCTCCGGCAACGATGGTCAAAACGATAGGCACATGCACCCAGAGGGCGCCCATGAAAAAGAAGCCGAAAAACCACCCGTTGAGGACGTTGCCGCCGATGATGAAGTCATTCTGGAGGAGGGAAAGCAGGCTCCTTTTAAAAGAATTCTGCCCGCCCAGTTTCAGACCAGTCACAACCATTGGGACGATGATGCCAAAAGCGATAAAACCGATATAGGTCCGCCATCGGGTAAAGGTCTTAATCAGCTCAAACCATATCAGACGAATCATGGGTTGTCCGCCCTCTCCTCTTTTATAAAAAAAGCCATTATGCCTCGCGTCCCTCGATCAGGTTAAGAAAATAGGTCTCAAGTGAACGTTGCGGCACCAGGGCGTTAACATTGAAGCCGGCGTTAACCAACTGCCTGTTAAGCTCCGGGATGCGATCCTGATCCAGCTCGACTTTGATGCCGTCACTGTGAATTCTAGCGGACCCATAGGACTCATTTGTTTTAAGAAATTGCATTGCTTCAGCAGTACGGTCTGTTTTAATCAGCACTTCAGATGGTCCCTTTTTCAGCAGGTCGCGGACGCTGCCCTCCACACGGAGCCTGCCATGATGAATTATGGCCATTTTGGTTGCAATCATTTCCACCTCGTACAACAGGTGGGAGGATAAAAGGACCGTTACCCCCCATTCGCGGGATAATTCCAGTATAAGCTCACGCACCTCTTTCATTCCCTGCGGATCAAGGCCGGTAGTTGGTTCATCAAGAATGATGAGCTGCGGTTCCTTCAGCAGGATCAGGGCAAGTCCGAGGCGCTGGTTCATACCGTGGGAATATGTTTTAACAGGGTCGCCGGCCCTGTCTGCAAGCCCGACCCGTTCCAGATATTTCATTATTACGGGGCGGGTCACCGGCTTTTGCAGTCCCCCCAGGATTTCCATGTTGCGCAATGCGGACAGGTGACCATAAAACGCCGGCTTCTCAACAACAGCACCCACACGTTCCAAAGCTCTGTGTCTGGCTTTTTTCAGGGATGTCCCGAAAATTTCCACATCTCCTTCAGTGGGAAATATGAGATGCAGAATCATGCGGATAGTTGTGCTTTTCCCCGCGCCGTTGGGGCCGAGAAAACCGAAGATTTCACCCTGTCTGACCTCGATGTTCAGATGATCAACGGCCAGTCTGTTTTTGTAGCGCTTTGTCAGGTTTATGGTACGCAGAATGATGTCGGTCATGGCTTTGGCGGGCGCTGTCCCTTCTGCATTTTCTTCATCATTTCATTAATATTCCCCATACCACCAACGCCCATTACTTTTCCTTCCGCAGGCAATATTTGAAATTCCCCGCGGTTTGCTGCGGGAATCTTTAATTGTAATTTTACATGGTTTTCAGAATTCGTCAATTAACGATTTCAAAAACGATTTTAAAAAAAAGAGTTAGCCCTACAATTCAGGTTCTTCGCCCGTTAACTGCACAGCAAGACGCGATTAATGCGCCGGCTTTTTCGGCCGCTTGAACTCTGGAATCCCAGGACGACCGAATGCCGACCAAATGCCTTGACACGCTATGTCTATTATTTTATTCTATATTTCAAGAACGCAACCTAACGCCATATCCTTTCTTATTAAAATCATACAAAAAGGTCTGTGATATGAAGCTAAAATCAAGATTGAATAAAATTATCATCGGGTTAGCCATTTTCTTTGTTCTCTTCACTCTTGCCGGCTTTTTTGCCCTGCCTCCCTTGTTAAAATCTGTTTTAACAAAAAAACTGTCTGAAAACCTTCATCGCGAGGTAACGATCAGCCAGATCAATGTTAATCCTTTTGCTCTGACTATAAAAGTTCAAGGTCTTTTAATAAAAGAGCGAAACAGCCCGGAAACGTTTATATCCTTTGACGAGATATTTCTGGATTTGCAAAGCATTTCTGCTTTCAAAAGAGCCATTGTTTTCAGGGAGATTTCGATAAAGCAACCCTTCATAAAGATTGCCCGCAATCAGGATATGACCTGCAATTATTCCGACCTCATTGAAAAGAAGGAAACAACAATACCGGAGGAAGAGAACCAAAAACCATTAAGGTTCTCTTTGAACAACATAAAGATTGAAAACGGAAGCATCGATTTCTGGGACGGACCAAAAGAGACACAGCATACGGTTAGAGAATTGAATATCGCTGTTCCATTTTTTTCCAATATCCTTTACTATATAGATACTGACGTTCAACCAGAGTTTTCAGCAAAAATCAACGGGACTCCATATACCATTAAAGGGAAGACAAAACCTTACGCTGATTCTTTAGAGACTTCTTTTGACATCAATATTAAAGACCTGGACATTCCTTATTATCTTGCTTATATCCCGGTTCAAATGAATTTTCAGATTGTTTCAGCATCACTTGATACTGATGCGAAAATATCTTTTATTCAGTCTCAAAACGGGAAGGCTTCCCTTAAGGTTAACGGGGATGTTTCCCTGAAAAAAATAGCGATTGATGATGCCAATAAGAAACCTTTGTTGAGGCTTCCCATTCTCGATATTTCCATAGCCGATTCAGTACCGCTTTCTCAACGTATTCATTTGTCGAAAATTTCCATTCAATCCCCTGAACTTGAAATGCGGCGTGAAAAAAATGGAAATCTCAATCTTCAATCCCTTTTTCCGGAAAAGAAAGGGAAAGATCCTGCCCCTAAAAAGGAAGAGGATTCAGCTCCCTTGTCCATAAATATTGATGAGATAGAAATGGCCGGGGGAAAAATCTCTTTTTCCGACTTTTCGCAAAGTAAACCCTTCAAAACGATTTTAAATCCAATAAACCTGAAGATCGAACACTTCAACAACGGCAAGGACAAAAAAACGGACTTTTCCCTGTTGATGAAAACGGAAGCCAAAGAGAAGATTAAACTCGAGGGTCAATTTTCAATGGAACCTTTTTGGACGGAAGGAGCTTTTGAACTCACATCTGCCTTGTTGAAGAAGTACGCTCCCTACTATCAGGATAAAATTCTTTTTACCATAGAGGATGGACGACTCAATTTCTCAACCCGGTATAAATATGTAAAAGGAGAAAAAGAGCCTGAGATCAACCTTTCGGGGATGTCTCTAAAACTTGCCGCCCTGCGTCTTAAACAATCGGGTGAAAATAACGACTTTCTCAAAATTCCTGACTTCTCGATTAAAGAGACTGATCTCGATCTTATGAAGAGAGAAATTAAAATCGGAGGATTTTCCACGCAAAAAGGTGATCTTCGAATCAAGCATTCAAAGAACGGGGATGTAAATCTCCTCGGGCTTGTTGTGCCTCAGCCGGTTTCCGGTGAAACAATTCCGGGTGAGCAATCCGGGGAGGATAAAAGCAGGCCCGCTGAAAAGACATGGATAGTATCACTGAAGAACATCACCGTGGATAAATACACGATAAGAGTAGAAGACCAGATGCCTTCAGAGCCCGTAACCCTGACAGCTCAAAACCTGAAGATCAGGGGAGAGAACATATCAACGGCTAAAAACAGCAAAGGAAAACTGAATCTCTCCTTCCTTTTGAATGGAAAAGGGACCCTTTCCGCCTCTGGAACCGTAGGCATCGACCCGATGGTCGCGGATTTAAAGACCCAACTGAAGGGTATCGAGATCACACCCCTTCAGTCCTATTTTACGGATAAGGTGAAGATCACAGTTACAGACGGCGCCATTTCAACAGCCGGTAACCTCTCTTTTTCTTCTGATGAAAAGAAGGAAATAAAGGCCAGCTATAAAGGCGAGGCCTCTGTATCCAATTTTGCTTCGATTGATAAACTGAACGCCGAGGATTTCCTGAAATGGGAATCTCTTGCTTTCAGCGATATCAACGCAGGATTCAACCCTCTCCTGATTGATATCAAAGGTATCTCCCTGACCAATTTCTATTCCAGAGTTATCCTGAATGCCAATGGAACGATTAACCTTCAGAAAATCATGAAAAAGAATGAACCAAAGAAAGAGATTTCTCCACCTCCTGTAACAGAAGATAAGATGGTCCCTTCACAAAAAGAAAAAGGCCCTGCAAAAGATATTAAAATAGGTGCTATTACCCTCCAGGGAGGAAGAATCGATTTTTCCGACAGGTCGCTTAAACCCGAATACTCCGCGAAACTGACTGAAATAGGGGGAAGGGTTTCGGGGCTTTCTTCTGAAGAAACTACCATGGCAGATGTTGAACTCCGAGGGAAGCTTGATGATTACGCTCCGCTCGAAATTACCGGCAAGATCAATCCTTTGAAAGAAGACCTATATGCAGACATAAAAGCCAGGTTTAAGGATATGGACCTCAGTTCGACGACTCCCTATGCCGGAAAATATGTCGGATATACAGTCAAGAAAGGTAAACTCTCATTTGACCTTAACTATCTGATAGAAAAGAGAAAGCTTCAATCTCAAAATAACATATTTCTCGACCAGTTTGACCTCGGGGATAAAGTCGACAGCCCTGAAGCGACAAATCTGCCTGTGAAACTTGCCATTGCCCTTCTTAAGGACAGGAAAGGAGAAATAAAGCTGGACATCCCAGTTACGGGAAGCCTTGATGACCCTGAATTCAGTATCTGGAGAATCATCCTGAAAATACTCGTTAATCTGATCGCAAAAGCGGCTACATCGCCTTTTGCACTTCTGGGATCTGTGTTCGGCGGAGGAGAAGAACTGGGTTTTGTGGAGTTTGATTACGGGAGCACCATCATTACTGAACCAAATATGAAAAAACTTGATACAATTGAAAAGGCTCTTTCTGACAGACCCGCACTAAAAATGGATATCGAGGGCCATGTAGATATGGAGAAAGACAGGGAAGGATTAAAGCAGTATCTGTTTAACAGAAAATTCAAAGCGCAGAAATTAAAGGAGATGATCAAAAAAGGAGAGCCTGCGATTCCGGTTGATGATGTTAAAATAGGAAAACAGGAATACGAAAAGTATCTTAAGATGGCTTATGAGGAAGAAAAATTTCCAAAGCCTAAAAATTTTATCGGCATGATAAAAGACCTGCCTTCCCCTGAAATGGAAAAATTGATACTGACCAATATTGAAATCAAGGAGGGAGACTTAAGGTCCCTTGCTGTTCAACGGGCGATGAAAGTAAAGGAGTCCATTTTAAAATCGGGAAAGGTTGAACAGGAAAGAATATTTATCCTTGAACCAAAATCGCTTGCAGCTGAAAAGAAAGAAAAGCTTAAAGATAGCCGGGTCGATTTAATGCTTAAATAAGAGAGGGTAATAAAATGGTTATTTTATACCGTGCCTTAAAGCTATCTTTTCGAACATCCTGACGAGCCCGGTACCGAGAGCAAAAATGGATTCAATCCTGAGGTTTTCTTCCGCGGTTGAATCAAAAAACAGATTGAGATCCGATTCAAGGCCTTCTTCAGGCTTCCAGTAGCAAATAAGGATCGGGACTTTCGGAAGAGGGTGCAGGACGAGAGAAATATCTGATTCATAATGGTTTTCAACTTTTCTTCCGTTGAAAAGGTGAATCATGTCTTCAAAAAGATCCGTATAGGTGTCCGCAACTTTTTTTAATGGTTTTTCGCATCTCTGCCCGAACAGCCGATACCATGTCTTTCCGTTTTTGAGTTCCCTGAACGGAACCCATTTACCGGATGCAGGTATTCCAGCGCCATCTATTATATAATTGAGTACCGGTAAAACAATCCACTGGTGCATATGTATATCTGATGAAAGGTTTCCTTTTGAATCGACACTGAAATCCTTGCCAAGAATCTTGAGCGTCAATTTGTTATCAGAAAAACTCCCGCCCAATCTCTTCGCTGATGAAGGGAGATCTATCGTGGATATTTTTCTTTTAAGCTGTTCTAAAGTTTCGTCAATATCCTGTTCCGGATTCGCTCTTTTTTCGGTTTTTGAGCCAAAACGTTTGATTATATCACTCTCCAGACGGGGACATTCGTCAAGCTGCTTCTGTCCTTTAAAAACGGCGGCAGCAAATGCCAGACATGTCGGTTCGTTGCACTGCCTGCAGTTCGATTTTTCAAGCAGCTTGAAGATTTCCATTAAATTGTTAAAGTGATTCATATAACAGCCCTTTTTAAATAAAAATTGCGATTCTCAAAAAGACTTGTTTGCATAACAGTAAATTCTATTTTGCCTTAAATTTATTAATGTTGTAAAGTATAAACATTATATTGCAGGATCATCTGCAAAAACATTGGCAGTCGTATAAGGCTTCAACGGTCTTGTCAACTTCTCAAAAACTTGTATAAATCCAAACCGGCTTTATAATAATAGAGGAGGTGTATATCATGCGAAAAGTTTTAATAGGTTTTACCGCAATTTTATTTGTTATTATGACTCCTTTTCATTCTTTTAGTCAAAGCGCTCCTCCTTCAGAAGGCGGAGTGTTGCCGAAGATAAGCCTTCCTGTTCCTCAAGATCAGGCATATCAACAATATCTTGGCCTCAAAGGAGGCGGGACTTTTCTTATCCCGCAGATTAAGGCAAAAGTCGTGATTGTTCAGATTTTCAGCATGTATTGTCCCCATTGCCAGAAGGATGCACCTGTCGCAAACGAGTTTTTCAGTAAATTATTGAAAGACGGCAAGCTGAAAGATAATATAAAACTGATCGGGATCGGGGCGGGAAACTCGGATTTTGAAATCGATTTTTTCAGAAAACAATACGGCATAAAATTTCCATTGTTCTCTGATGGTGATTTTTCGATTCATAAAATTCTCGGGGAAGTCAGGACTCCATATTTTATTGCCATAAAAATCGGCAAGAACGGAACCCATAAAGTTGTGTATTCCAAACTGGGGGGCATAAACGATCCCGATGAATTCCTGAAGATAGTGAAAAAAATCTCGGGTTTTTAAATAAGGAGGCATTATCCATGATTAAGAATATAAAATATATTATTTCGGTATTTGCTGTTGCCGTAATGGTTAGCCCGGCTTTTGGCCTGTCCGACGCGTACAAGGATAATATTTACAATCCGGGGGAATTAAAACCTGTCGACAGTGTACTGAATGTAAAGGAAGGTGATACGGCTCCTGATTTTACACTTCCTTCCTTATCCGGGGAGAGAATTTCCCTGAGTGATTTCAGAGGGAAAAAGAATGTGGTTATTTCGTTTATTCCTGCCGCATGGACTCCTGTCTGTTCAGACCAGTGGCCGGGATATAACCTTGCAAGGAGTTTTTTTGATGAAAATGATGCAATCCTGCTTGGTATAACTGTTGACAATATTCCGACCCTTTACGCATGGACAAACCAAATGGGAAAATTGTGGTTTCCCGTTCTTTCCGATTTCTGGCCCCACGGAGGGGTTGCAGATCTTTATGGTGTTCTCAGGACAAGCGGCGTGACTGAAAGAGCCCTGTTTGTGATCGATAAGGAAGGAATCATAAGGTATGCCGTTGTAGGGGATATCAATAAAAGACCTGAACTTGGCGCTCTTGTCATTGAGTTAAGGAAACTTAAAAGCAAATAATAACAGCTTGTTACTATTTCATCAAATATAACCCCAGCAGGTCTGAACGCTGTATACAGACCGGTCGGTACTTGAAAATTCTATCCATTTTTATGCAAGAAAATTTCTTACATGAAAATCATAATTATTCCGACTTTGTTTTATAATTATTTATGATCGTTAAAAATAACGATTTTGCAAAAAGGTATCAAATATAATTAGCGGGGTTCTATGATTATCGATGGGTTAAAACTTACATTACTGGGAATGGCGGTGGTTTTTTCATTTCTGGGTCTTCTGGTTGTTATCATCCATCTTTCCGCCAGACTTCTGAAACCGTTTACGGAAAAAGATGTGACTGCTTATGAATTCCATGCAAGGAGAAAGGTCACCACATTGCCTCCGTCTGGAGATAAGCGAAAGATAATGGCGGTTATAAGCGCTTCTGTTTCCGCCTACAGAGCCGGCAGAAAATGAGGTTTATCGGTCGGGCTAATCTGCTCATTCATATTTTTTTTAAGGAGTGATAATAATGAAAAAAATCAGTTTCATGGACACTTCATTACGGGACGGATTTCAATCGGTTTTCGGCGCGCGGGCGCTGACGGATGATTTTCTTCCTGCAGTTGAGGCAGCTGTCCATGCAGGTATAAATTATCTGGAAGCCGGGGGAGGTGCAAGGTTCCAGAGCCTTTTCATGTACTGCGGGGAATCCGCATTTGATATGATGGACCGGTTCAGGAAGGCCGCAGGTCCCGGGGCTCACCTCCAGACTCTTGCAAGGGGAATCAATGTTGTGGCCCTGTCGGCCCAACCGAGAGATATGATCGATCTCCACGCGAAAATGTTTAAAAAACACGGCATCACGCATATACGGAATTTCGACGCACTGAACGACGTACGAAACCTTGTATATTCGGGACAGTGCATAAAAAACGCTGGTCTTCATCACCAGGTTGTAGTTACGATGATGGAACTTCCGCCGGGATGTTCCGGCGCCCATGATCCGGCATTCTATCTGAAAACATTAAAAGAGATTCTCGATTCCGGGGTTCCTTATGATTCGATCTGTTTCAAGGACGCTTCAGGGACCTCAAACCCGAACAAGGTGTATGAGACAATAAGGGCGGCACGAAAACTGCTTGGAGGCAATACGCTTATCTGGATGCACACCCATGAAACGGCGGGAATCGGAATTACCCAGTACAAGGCGGCAATCGAGGGCGGATGCGACGGAGTCTGCCTTGCGCGCTCGCCTCTTTCCGGAGGAACATGCCAGCCCGATCTTCTGTCCATGTGGCACGCACTTAAGGGCACACAATATACCATTGATATTGATGTGAAAAAAATACTTGAAGCGAACCGGGTCCAGCAGGAGTGCCTGAAAGACTATTTTTTCCCCCCTGAGGCTCAGAAGATATCATCCGAGGTCATACTCTCGCCGATGCCGGGAGGAGCATTGACCGCAAACACAATGATGATGAGAGACACCGGCACACTTCACCTCTATCCAAAGGTGATTGAGGCGATGTCCGAGTGCGTTGCACGCGGCGGATTCGGCACGTCTGTTACGCCGGTCTCCCAGTTTTACTTCCAGCAGGCTTACGCCAATGTCACTCAAGGCCCGTGGAAGAAGATAACGGACGGATACGGCAAAATGGTTCTCGGATATTTCGGCAGAACGCCCGTAAAGCCTGATCCTGAAATCGTAAAGATCGCCGAAAAGCAGATGGGAATGCCCGTTTTTGATGGAGATCCGCTCGATGTGCTTGAACCCGGAATTCCCAAAGCCGTTAAGATACTGGAAAAAGAAGGATTGCCCGTAACGGATGAGAACATATTCATTCTCGGCGCTCTTGCGACACCGGGAGGAAACAAAGGTCTCGATTTTCTGAAAGGGGACAGGCCTATAAACTGCCGGAAAATAAGCGATAAAGCGGAATCAGGGAAAAAAGCAGTGCCGAAGCCGGACTCAGCGCCTAAGACCGCCGGGTTCTCCCAGTACAAGGTGACGGTCGATGGAACCGTCTACCAGGTCATGGTGGAAGATGAAACGGGAGAAGTCGCTGCTGTCAGGGCGATGAAGGCGGGAGAGACGCCGAAGAGGCCTACGGTTGAGATCAGGACCCAGCTCCCGGGTAATGTTTACGAAATTCTCTGCTCTGTCGGCGATAGCGTTACAAAAGGCGAGACGCTGGTCATTCTCGAGGCCATGAAGATGGAGACTCCCGTTGTTGCTCCTGATGACGGGATCATCGAATCACTTGAAGTGACAAAGGGCCAGATCGTGCAATCGAACCAGCTCATAGCTGTGCTTGCCTGACCGGTAACGATAAAGAGGTCGTGACATGAAAAAGATGACATTTATATTCTTCGGATTGATCATAATTCTGCTCCATCTGACCTGTATTCCTTCAAATGCAGGAGAAGAAGCGGCAGGTGCAGGAATTAGATCAATACCTACAATGACCAAAATGGTCGGCGATTTCTTCAAATCAACCGGCCTGTCAAGTTTCATTTTTCCGGCCAATAAGCAATGGACGGATGGAATCGGAAGACTGATCATGGTCGGAATAGGGATTCTCCTGCTCTATCTTGCCGTACACAGGCAGTTTGAACCGCTTCTCCTGGTTCCGATAGGTTTCGGCGCCATACTGACCAATATCCCTCTGGCCGGTATGAGTGATCCGGGTGGGATACTGTACTATATCTATAATATCGGGATAAAATCGGGAGCCTTTCCGCTCATTATATTCATGGGAATAGGAGCATTGACCGATTTCGGTCCCATGCTTGCCAACCCGAAAACAGCTCTTCTCGGCGCAGCCGCACAGTTCGGAATTTTCACCACACTTATAGGAGCGCTTCTCCTTTCGAAATATGTTCCGGGGATTAATTTCGATCTTTTTGACGCGGCTTCTATCGGCATAATCGGAGGTGCTGACGGGCCGACTGCTATTTTCCTTGCCAGCCGGCTTTCGCCCCATCTTCTTGGTTCTATAGCAGTTGCAGCTTATTCGTACATGGCACTTGTGCCAATAATCCAGCCGCCTATCATGAGGTTATTCACAACGCCGGATGAGAGAAAGATCCGGATGAAACAGATGCGATATGTCGGTAAACTGGAAAAGATCGTATTTCCGCTATCCGTTCTCGGGTTGTGCGTTTTTCTGCTTCCTTCGGCAGCGCCGCTTATCGGTTTTTTCATGTTTGGAAACCTTATGAGAGAATGCGGAGTCGTCGAAAGGCTTTCCAACACGGCTCAGAACGCCCTGCTCAATATTGTGACGGTTTTTCTTGGGCTTGGAGTCGGGGCACAAATGTCAGCCGAACAATTCCTGAATATTTCGACTCTGGGAATCCTCTTCCTAGGCGCAATCGCCTTCTCAATCGGCACAGCCTCGGGCGTTCTGATGGCAAAGATCATGAATCTCTTCCCGGGTTCAAAAGTTAATCCTCTGATTGGATCGGCCGGCGTATCTGCCGTTCCCATGGCGGCAAGGGTGAGTCAGAAGCTCGGGATGGATGCCGACCCTGAAAACTTTCTGCTCATGCATGCGATGGGGCCGAATGTGGCCGGGGTCATAGGATCGGCAGTTGCGGCGGGGGTGTTGCTTACTTTGAAAGATATGGCCGGTTGACCTTGACGGCTTCGTAAAAATTCATTCTGCTGTGTTGCACTTCATCTTTCGTCATTGCAGCGTACCAGTTAGTACGCTTCATTCCTCAAGATTCGTGCGCCTTGCATAATGAGCTTTTTACTTTGCCGTCCGGGATTTGAGCTATGAGATCATTGACCTTGACGGCTTTTCTGATGAGTTGTTGACTTTAAGCATATGCGGGTTTAAGGAAAAAAACACATATAATACTCTGAAGGAGAATATAATAATGTCGATTCGTGTACTTATGATACGCAAAGCGGTAAGAGCGCCCAGAGGTATGGAAGCTACCTTCCTTCCCCATTTGTCCGAGATGCTTATAGAGCTTCGTGAAATGGCTTATTACCAACCGGGCTATATTTCGGGGGAAACATTGAGAAACGTGGATGATCCGAACGAATACCTTGTGATAAGCACCTGGAAGTCTCTTGAAGACTGGCAGCGCTGGTTTGCCAATGAAAAACGGGCGGAACTCGAAGGTAAAGTGGATGCTTTGCTGGGTTCGCCGACTATCTATAAAGTATTCAGTTATGATTAACCGGCCTGCTTCACAGCTTTTCAACCCATGTTTTTATTAACAGATAAATAACCAGTGTGGAAACCAATATGAGAAATCGTCTAATAATATCGTTAGTTGTATTTATTGCTTTTTGCTCTTTCTCCGTATCGTTCTTTGTTTCGAATATTTTCGCTCAGGAGAGCGCAAGAATTATCATTGAAAAAATAGAACCGCATGAGCTTGATAAACTGATGAAGAGCAAGGAAAGCAGGTCTCTGGTCGTAGCAATGGCTTCATGGTGCGGGCCGTGCCGCGAGGAATTGCCTGTTCTGATCGGACTCAATAACAAATACAGGGACCTGGGCCTGAAGATAGTGGGAATAAGCGTTGACGTCGATGGCCCTGTAGCTATGCAAAAGATTGCGGACAAGGTAAAGGTGAATTTCCCAATTTACTGGACAAAGGTAGATATGTCTGAAAAATATGATATTTATGCCATCCCAACGATTTACCTAATTAAAAACGGTAAAATAGTTGAAAAGCTGGTCGGGAAACAATCCGAGGCTTTGCTTGATAACAAAATCGGAGGATTGCTTAAATAGTGAATAGTGAGCAGTGAATGATGAATAGAAAAAAGGGCGCAGGAAAAACATGAAGCGGACTATTATTGCATTAATTATTTTCGTGCTGACGGCAATACCGAACCTTTATGCCGCGCAGTCGACTATTACAGAGGCTGAAGGCCAGGCCTGTATGGGAGACGACAAGTCGAAAAAAGAGACCGAGCAGGCGGCTCTTTCCGACGCAAAGCGCAAAGCCGTTGATTATACGCTGACTTACCTTGAAAGCAATACGGAAGTAAAAAATTTCGTGCTGGAAAGCGATGTGGTAAAGGCATATTCCAACGCTTCCGTCAGGGTGATTGAAGAGATTGAAAAGGGATGGTTCAGAGATCCTTCATCAGGTGAGTGCTTCCGGCTGAAAGTTAAGGCGGAGGTTCTCCCGGACGAGAAAATAATCAAGAACCGGGCAAAAGAAGCATCTTTTGATGACCCTACTTCCCCGTTGAACGTCAGGGTGTGGACGGATAAGCAAGAATATAAAAGCTCCGAGAAGATAAAAATCTATATCAGGGGCAACAAGCCGTTTTACGCAAGGGTGGTATATAAGGATATGTCCGGCAAGACGGTTCAGCTTCTTCCGAATCCTTACAGTTCAGACAATTATTTCAGGGGAGGAACGGTATACGAGATACCTTCGGGTGAAGACAGGTTTGAACTCGAAGTCTCCCCGCCTTTCGGAAGTGAGAGCATTACGATCTATGCTGGATCGTCACAACTGGGAGATCTGGATCTTGAATCCGCAAGCGGAATTTATGATATAAAAACTAATCCCACGGATATCGGTGTAAAGACGCGGGGGGTAAAGATCAAGCAAAAGGGAGATGACGGCGGGAAGAAAACGCCTGTGGAGTTTTCAGAATCCTCGATTTCCCTTGTAACAAAAAAATAAAAAAGAGTTCCAGGATTCCAGGATTCAAGGGGTCAAGCGATCTGAGAATAGGCTGAAGGTTTTTAGACTGAAGGCTTTTAGTGATAACTGGTAACTGATTACTGACCTCTGACAACCGCTTTTCCCTTGATCCCTTGATCCCTGGACTCCTCGAACCCTGTAATTTCGTATGATATGGCTCCGAATTTGCAGGATTCATTCATGCATTTCAGGCACCTTATGCAGTCGATGTCATTCTGGCTCTCGTAGAATCTTACCTCCATCGGGCAGTTATTGTAGCATGCTTTACAGTTGGTACATTTGTCGGGATCGCGGGTCATTTTGAAGACGCTGTGCTTGTTAAACAGAGAATATATGGCGCCAAGCGGGCAGGCGACCCTGCAAAAAGGCCTCCTGCTGTATACCATCCATAAGAGAAATAATCCCAGGATAAACAACTTGTTGTAAAACAGTAAGCCGACGAGAGCCTGAAGCTCAGGTTTTAAAAAAAGCATCGGAATGCCTGCTTCAAGTGTTCCGGCCGGGCATATGAACTTGCAGAACCATGTCGTGCCGTATCCGAATTCATCCGCCACAAAAAAAGGGAGCAAAAAAATAAAAAGAGCAAGCAGGGGATATTTAACATATGTCAGGAATTGCGGAATTTCAAATTTGCGGGAGGGTATCTTATGGACAAGCTCCTGAAGAAATCCGAAAGGGCAAAGCCATCCGCAGGGCATGCGGCCTGCCAGGCTTCCAAGCAAACCAAGGGTCCCTATGACATATAAGCCAAAATGCTGATATCCGGTCTGTAATCCGGGCCGCAGGGTTGCCATGAAGTTTTGCAAAGCGCCAAGAGGGCATGCTCCAGTTGCGGCAGGGCAGGAATAGCAATTCAAACCGGGTGTGCAGAAGGATTTTAAAGTTCCCTGGTAAATGTTTCTTGTAAACGGAAATAAAAGATAGGAGTTGCTCAAGAAGGTGGCTATGATCTGTATCCATCTTCTAAGCATAGGGTTATCCTATTCCGATGCAGTTTAGGCATATTCTTGTGGCTGTTTCGAGCACGGTGGATACTTCACCTGCATTTATGCCAACAAGTAGAAGAAAGAGAAAAAAGATAATCAGCAGGAATGGGGTTTCCCTTTTTTCTTGTATTTTCATAATTATACCTGAAGTTCCAGAGGAACCCCGCTCTCAAAACCTTTCTCTTTTGCCATGATGTCGAGATGCAATGTGGCAATCTGTTCAAGAGGAGGGTAAACAAAACGGCTTATAATCCTAGTGTCAACATTCTTTATATACTTATTGCACTTATCGCATACATCTATCCTGTATTCTTTTTCATCTTCTGAAAAAAGATAATGCAGGGACTTGCTATCCCTGTTTTCGCAAAACGGGCAAAAAAGCCTTGCAACATACCACTTGTGCCAGCAGAAACTGCATGTAAGAAAGCGTTGCCCATCGGATTCGAAAGTGGAGATGACGGGAGCGTTTCCGCAGACAGGGCAGTATCCCTTTTCCCACGGCTTATCCTTATCAAGATGTTTTGAAGCGGATTCGGCGAACATGGATAGCGACGGCTTTATGCTGTTGTATGTGATGAATGCAAGCGCGTCTCTGTCGGTTTTGAGTTTTGCCGCGATATTGCCGAAAGATGCATCATCATCGTGCAGAAGGGCGGCATAAAGTTCATTAAAATCAATTTTTTTATTCTCATTTGCGGCGGATATCACTTCTGCGGATGATAACATATTGTTATCGGATTTGATTATTATCTTACAGATTTTTTTGAAGAGTTTCCGAGATGAATTGACGTCGACAGAGAATTCGGAGAGACTGAACAGCGGAAATTTTTCTTTCGCCTTGATTGAAATGATATCGTCTGCAAGCTGTGCCGGTTCGATTTCTGATTTTGCCGCCGACTTTTCCTGTGCCGTAAATATCTTTTCATAGAAATCGAGTATTTTCGAATACGCAGGTCTGAGTTTTTTTATGGCATTAGCTGTTTTTTTGATCTTGTCGGGTGTTTCATTTAATATTTCGGTCATCTCATCTTCCTTGAAAGTTCCTGTGCCTTTGTGCCTCCGTGTGAGAAAACATAACCTTAACTTATAACCAGCAACCATAAGTTCTGAAACATAAAGGGGAGAAGGCAACATAACTTCTCCCCTTTACTCTGAAAATTCACGTTGCTCTGCTTACATAAGTCCCGAAGCAATGTTTTTTACAGGACGGAACATTTTTGCAAGGGCCATCTGCCTTGTGATTCCGAAATCGAAAGCAGATGCAACGGCAAATTTGTGGTAAAGTGCGGGTTTATATGCAACAAGATAAATTACCCTCACATCATCCGCATCGAGAAGCATGGCTGCTGAGCTTATCATCTTGACTTCACCGAGACGCTTGTTTGCTAACGAAAGCATCTCATCGCGTTCGCCGAAGTTCATTGCCCCGGTCGGGCATGTCTTGACACATGCCGGAAGCAATCCGTTCTGAACCCTGTCCAGACACATATCGCATTTTGCAAGAGCTCCGTTTTTCCCTTTGCGGGGGATATTATACGGACAAGACTCGATTATCTCTTTTGCGTTAAGGCCTTTGGTTTTTGAAGTATAGATGACGGCTCCGGTCGCCTCGTCTTTGTATATCGAGGATTTATCGCCTGCCGTGTCAAGGCAGGGGGGCTCAACACAGTGCCTGCATTGATCCGGGAAAAAGAGCCATCTCAATTTGCCGTCGATCACCTCTTCGCGCATCCTCACAAGTTTGTAAGTGTTAAAAGAGAGATCGGCCGGATTTTCAATAGTGCCACGGTTGACGGTATTTTCGGCAGGGAGGTTTTTCCATTGTTTGCAGGCTACCTGGCAACCCCGGCATGCAGTACAAACCGTTGTATCGACAAA
>JAHJJB010000039.1 GCA_018823005.1 Pseudomonadota bacterium
TCAAGTTTGATTCTCCGGTTCACTTGAACCCTTGAATCCTCGAATCCTTGGCTCCTTTTTCTCACCAATCGGGAAAAAACAATAATAAAAGTAATTTACAGAGGAATAACACCATGGAGATTAAAGTTGTACGAAAAGTTCTGGATGTCAATGATACAATGGCCCAGCAGAACAGGGATCGTTTTGCCGATGAAAAGGTTTTTGTATTAAATGTCATGAGCTCACCGGGCTCAGGAAAAACGACCACACTTGTAAAGACAATTTCACGCCTTTTGCCGGAAATAAAAAGCGCCGTTATAGTCGGTGATATTTGTTCGACTATTGATGCTGACCGTCTATCTGTGACAGGAGTTCAGGTTGTTCAGGTAAATACCGATGAATTTGGCGGAGACTGCCACCTTGCCGCCCATGTTATAGGTAATGCAGCAAACAGCATAGATTTAAAAGATGTTGATCTTCTGATTGTTGAAAATGTCGGGAATCTTGTTTGTCCGGCTGAATTCGATATAGGTGAGGACGCCAGAGTAGTTGTTCTGAGTGTGACGGAAGGTGAGGATAAACCGCTTAAATATCCCCTGATGTTCCGGGTTTGTGATGCGGCCCTGTTGAACAAGACAGATCTTCTTCCTTATCTCGAATATGACAAAAATGATGCTGTAAAAAATATACTGCAGATACATCCGGACATGAGCGTTTTTGAGATTTCAGCAAAAACGGAAGAAGGTTTTGATCCGTGGATTATGTGGCTTAAGGAAAGAGTCAAAAAAAAGCTTTGTTGAGGCGAAAGGCTTAAATACCGAACATCGAATATCGAACTTCGAAGTACGAAGTACGATGTACGAAATTCGACATTCCAACCAGAGACATGGTTTTATAGGTGTATCTGCTGGACGGATATAATATTCGGAAGTGATTTTATATCTTCGATCACTTTTTTGTCTGCATGTGTATCAATATTTACCATGCAGAGCGCCTGCTCATCAAGCCTTCCAAGCTGAAAACGGCCTATGTTGATATTATGGCGGCCGAGGGTAGTGCCCACGTTTCCAATTACCCCCGGTCTGTCATAATTCCGGATTACTATTATTTCGCCTTCGGGTATTGCATCCATGCGGATTCGCCCAAGCCTTACAATCCGAGGATACTTCTTTCCGAATATCGTTCCCCAGATCTCTCCCGGCCCGCCTTCATGCTCCTCAAGTTTGAGCTTAATCAAGCCTGCGTAATCGTCGCTTGTGCTGCTTACCGTTTCTTTTATGTTTATGCCTTTTTCCCTGGCTAAGGTAGGCGCGCTTACATAATTTACCGGCTTATCAGTAAAAGTGCCGAGAAGTCCTTTAAGTACTGCATGTGTAAGTGGCCTGGTATCAAGTTCAGCGACATCTCCGCTATAGGTAACCGTAATATCATGGATTTTTCTGACAAGCTGCCCCATAATGGACCCCATTTTTTCAGCAAGATCAAGATGGGGGCGGAGCTGTTGCATAACTTCCCCGGATACGGACGGGAAGTTTACGGTATTTATCAGAACTCCGTCGATCAAATATGCGGCGATCTGCTTTGCAATCATGTCGGCCACATTTATTTGAGCTTCGCCCGTGCTTGCGCCAAGGTGGGGCGTGAATATGATATTCGGATGCTGAAGAATTGGTATTGAATAATCAGGAGGTTCCTTTGGGAAAACGTCAAGAGCTGCTCCTGCTACGTGCCCGCTTAAAAGAGCATCATAAAGATCGTCAAGATTGACGGTTTCTCCTCTTGCGCAGTTTATGATTCTTACACCCTGCTTCATCTTGGCAATAGAGGAGGCATTTATCATATTAACGGTATCTTTGAGACGGGGAACATGCAGGGAGATAAAGTCGGAGCTTGAAAGAAGTTTATCAAGGGGGACTAATTCGACTTCAATGGAACGTGCTGCGTCCATACTGACGAATGGATCGGAGGCTATGACTTTCATTTGAAGACCCCTGGCCCTGTCGGCAACAACCCGTCCTATCTGTCCCAGTCCCAGAACCCCGAGAGTTTTCCCGCTTATCTCAACACCCGTAAACTTTTTCTTTTCCCATTTTCCTGCCCGTATGGAGGCGGTACCCTGCGGAATGTGCCTGGCAAGAGACAGCATGAGTGAAATTGCATGCTCCGCCGTGGTAACAGTATTACCGCCCGGAGCATTTACGACAACAATGCCCTGTCGCGAGGCTGCCTGAATATCGATGTTGTCGACGCCGATTCCGGCCCGGCCGATTATCTTCAGTTTCTTTGCTTTTTTTAAAACCTGTTCCGTAACTTTTGTTCCGCTTCTTATGGCAAGGCCGTGAAATTCCCCTATGATTTTTGCCAATTCACCTGGATCATTGGTGACTTTCTCATTGTCAACAACAACTTTAATTTTGCCTGTTGCTTCAAGAAATTCTTTTGCGATTGGGGACATGTTGTCCCGCACCATTACTTTAAACATATTCAACCCCGTTTTCTCATATTCCAGACATCACTTCATGGGCGCAGGGATTTATTTGCATGTATTATTTTTCCAGAATGGAGATAATTCCCTGAGACGTTTGATTATTGGCGGAACCTTTTCAATGATAAAATCGATTTCATCTTCTGTGTTGTACGTGCTCAAGCTGAAACGTATGGAGCCGTGGGCGGCCGTGAAAGGAACCCCCATTGCGCGCAAAACGTGTGACGGCTCGAGAGATCCGGAGGTGCACGCTGAACCCGATGATGCACATATGCCAAACTCGTCCATCATCAGCAGGATTGCTTCTCCTTCAACAAATTCAAATCCTATGCTCGTTGTGTTCGGAAGACGCTGTTCCTTGTCGCCGTTTATCATTGTATTAGGCACCGTCTTTACCAGGGTGTTTTCAAGCTTGTCCCGCAACATTTTTATGCGTGTTGACATTTGATCAAGGTCCGCAAGCGCCATTTCACTCGCTTTACCAAGCCCGATAATTGAAGCCACATTTTCTGTTCCGCCTCTCCGTCCGCTTTCCTGGTGACCGCCTATGAGAAAGGGTGAAAACTTGGTCCCTTTTCTTATGTAAAGAGCTCCTATTCCCTTTGGGGCATGAATCTTGTGTCCCGACAGGGAAAGCATATCAGCCTGCACCTTCTTCATGTCAACAGGGACTTTTCCAACTGCCTGAACTGCATCCGTGTGAAAAACGATATTTTTTGCCCTGACGGCCTGGGCAATCTCTTCTACCGGGAAAATCACCCCCGATTCATTGTTCGCCCACATGATGCTCACAACTGCAGTATCATCGTCAAGATGTCTGTATAAATAATCGAGATCGAGCAGACCCTTACTGTCAACCGGAACGAATGTAACCCGGTACCCGTTTTTGGCGAGATTTTCAAACAGGTTCTTGATTGCAGGATGCTCGACCCTGCTTGTTATAATGTGTTTCCTGTCTGGGTTTGAGATAAGGGCGGCCCGGATTGCCGTGGAGTCACTTTCAGTGCCACAGCCCGTAAAAAGTATTTCCTCGGGCATGGCGCCTATTAATTTTGCAACTTTTGCACGGGATTCTTTTATCTTCCTTGCAACATTTCCGCCAAAGGAGTGCATGCTTGACGGGTTTCCGTAGAGTTCAGAAAAATAGGGGAGTATCTCTTCAAGAACTTCGGGAGCAACACGGGTTGTAGCATTGTTGTCGACATATATTGGTTTCATTGCTGCACCTCTTCAACAATAAGTTCAGGAGCTACAAGTTCTCTCAGTTTCGATTCTACATAGTGCTTCAGCGTAATCTGGGATTTACTGCAGGTTGCACATGTTCCGCGCATTTTAACTATTATTCTGTTTCCATCAACGTCTATAAGCTCTATATTCCCGCCATCTTTTTTAAGGGCGGGTTTTATCTCGCGTTCAAGGGTCTCTTCAATCAGTTTTATTTTCTGTATATTGGTAAGTTTTATGACTTTCTTCTTAACAGGCTTCTCTTTGCTTTGTACAGAGTCGATAATATCCTGTATTTTTTCATGGCATTTCTCGCAGCCACCGCCTGCCTTGACATAATCTGTAACGTCTTCAATCGTTGAAAGGTTATTTTCCGTGACCGCGCGCCTTATATCGACATCTGTAACGCCGAAGCACTCGCATACAATTTCGCCTTCCACCTTTTTTTCTTTTTCACCGCGGTAGTGTGATATAGCTTTTTCAAGGGCATCCCGTCCCATCACGGAGCAGTGCATTTTTTCCTTCGGAAGCTCCCCGAGATAAGAGGCTATATCCTCATTTGTAATTTTAGAAACTTCATCGAGAGTCAAGCCCTTTATCATTTCGGTCAGGGCTGATGAAGAGGCTATGGCGCTGGCACATCCGAAAGTCTGGAATTTGGCATCATTTATTTTCCCTTTTTCATCCAGCTTGAAATAAAGAGTCAAGGCATCCCCGCAGGCCAGGGAACCGACTTCGCCAACCCCGTCAGGGTTTTCAATAACCCCGACATTCCTAGGATTTAAAAAATGATCTTTAACTTTATCAGTATATTCCCACATGATATCCTCCTGTTATATGCTATATGAAATCCCGGAATTAATTAAATTTAATCAAAATATGCCGCTATGATCACCGGCAGGTAAAAAGTCATCTCGATTTACCCATTATACTAATCATCTAATTGAAAAAAAGAAAGTCGAAAATTAAAATATGTGCGGATGACGGTATTTCTTATGTGTTTGCTGAAACTGGCTGTGAAATGGTCAGTCATTGAATAATTCAGCAGTCATATCAACCGTCAATCCGTCACCGTTTAGAAGGCGTTCAGCCAGACCCAGCGTTTTTGCAAGCTCGTACCCGAAAAAATAGCGAAGCGCAACAAATTTACCCTGATAGAAAGCAATATCAGACTTATTTGAGGCATTTTGCAGGGCTTTCCGGATTGCGATGCCCTGTAGCAGCCATTGCCATGCAACAGCGACAATCCCGAACAATTCAAGATAAAGTGTCGCATCCGCCAGAAAGAATTCAGCTCCCCGGTCCATAAATACCTTCAGGAGGTGTTGGGTAACCTCCTGAAGTTTTGTCCGGGAGTCGTTGAGTTGTTGCGCATAGGTCCGTAGCTCGTGAAATTCACTGGCCATTATGATGGTATTTTCAATTTCTGCCATAAACAGTATAAATGCCCGGCCATTTTGTGCGACCACTTTACGCCCCAAAAGGTCCATGCCCTGAATCCCTGTGGTGCCTTCATGGATAGGATGGATGCGTGCGTCGCGGTAATACTGCTCCAGCGGGTAATCATCACAGTATCCGGACCCGCCAAAGCACTGCAAGCCCTGACTGATAGACTCTACGCCCATTTCGGATGGATAACTTTTCGCAACAGGTGTTAAAATCTCCAGAAGATCTCGATATTTTTCCTTCTCATCATCGGGAAGAATTTTAATCATATCAACATATTTACTGCACTGCATGATAAGGGAAAGAGACCCTTCGACGACAGCCCGCTGAAACAACAACATCCGCTTTACATCCGCGTGCTCAATAATGGGAACCTGTGGAAGGGCTGGGTCTTTTTTAGAAACAGGGCGTCCCTGACAACGGGTTTTGGCATAATCAAGAGATGCATAATAAGCGGCCGTAGCAATAGAGGCGGCGCCTATACCGACTCCGATGCGCGCCTGGTTCATCAACTGGAACATGTATCTCAATCCATTGTGGGGTTCTCCGACAAGCCAGCCGCGACAATTATTTTTGTCTCCCATGCTGAGCTGAACGATTGGACATCCCCTGTAGCCCAGCTTATGATATATTCCGGATGTGTTCAAATCATTTGGAATCAGCTGGCCGTTTCCGTCAACTCTGTTTTTTGGAACAACAAAAAGTGATATCCCTTTTATTCCCGGAGGCGCATCTTTAATCTTGACCAGCATCAGATGAACTACATTTTCAACCCCGTCATGGTCTCCGGCAGAGATAAATATTTTCTGTCCCTTTATCAGATAATATCCCTGGTCAGTTGGTTCCGCCATGGTTGTGATATCCGTCAGTGATGAGCCCGCTTCAGGTTCAGTTAACGCCATGGTTCCCTGCCATTTGCCGGCATACATGTTCGGCACATAAGTATCGAACAACTCTTTGCTGCCAAAAGATTCAATCAGGTGGGAAGCACCGGCAGAAAGTCCGGGGTAAACACCGGCCGAATAATTCGCTGCTCCGAATATAAAGTCACAGGCATCGGCGATTAAATGTGGAAGCTGATTGCCGTCAAGTTCATAAGGCATTCTGCTTGAAATCCATCCACCATCCCCGAATTCTTTCATTATGGTCCGTACGGAGGGGTGTACTTTGACTTTACCGGCTGCAAGCTCCGGAGGATTACGATCCATTGCGGTAAATACCGGATAAAGCAAATTTCTGGAGAGCTTGAGTGCTTCTTTGATGACCATATCAAATGTTTTTCGATTGTGTTCACGGTAATACTCGAAGCGGGTCAGGGATTCAATGTCAAAAACCTCATATAAAAGGAACTTCAAGTTTTTTTCACTTAAAAATTTAGCAGCCATAAGTTATCTCAGTCCTTTTGCGGTTTTCTCTCAACAACGGGGGCAATTCCGAATATATAGCGATTGTCAGAATAACGTTCCGATTGGAGCTCGTTCAAATTGTTTGGGTATGGGTTCGCATACGCACCCATACCCAAACGGAATATATTTATGACATTTACTATAAGGAGCATCAATCTCTTAAGCCATACTGAAATATTTCATAGCTTGTTTTACCCCCCAGCAGGGCATCCATTTTCCCCTGAATTACCTGCCTCTTTTTACTCAGCAGCCATTTTTCCCAATCATCAGCAGACTCCCATGTACTAATGACCATATATACATCAGGTTTATCAATACTTTTCATGGTTTCGCCGGAGATATATCCGGGTTGGGCTGTTGCGAGAGTTCGCATCTCCATGAACAGGTGGAGCATATTCCTTGCTTTGTCCTGTGGGACTGTCCGTTTGATAAAGGCCTTGATACTCATGTCGCCCTCCTTCCCTGTTTAAGTTATTTAATGCCGGCTTCGGACTCGCGGGAGAAGAACGTCAACCATCTCAGCAAATCCTTCACCGCCGTTTTTTTGGGTGACCCAAACCGGTTCACAGGCTATCCTGTCTATAAACTGCCTTATATTTGCGACACCGACTGAATGGGGAAAATAGGCAAACATTGGGGCATCATTGGGAGAATCACCGGTAAAAATTGCCTGTTCTTTGACTTGATCGAGGGTTACATTGAAAACCTCAGTAAACAGCAGCCGGGTCATGGACAGTTTGTCATAATCTCCAAACCAGCCGTTAACATGTATGGAACTTATTTTTGCCTGGGCACCGGCCGCCTTGAAGCAAGCAACAATTTCGTCAACTTCTTTCATCAAAAGGGGCGGAACATCTTCACAATAATCAATAGCAAGATCCGCTTCACGGTATGCCTGGTCTGAAGCGACACCGCATCCGGGGACTCCGGCCAGTATTTCCAGTTTGATTTTATCAAGTTTTTTCCGGTCGTTTTTGCGTTCCTTTTCGGATTTCCAGTAACGGCGGAGCATTTTTTTTTGACGCTCGTCATAACTGAAATAGAAAGCGCCATTTTCACCAACAAGTCCATCAATGGGCCACATCCGGGCAATATGATCACACCACCCGGCAGGGCGGCCGGTGATCGGTATAATTCTGATACCGGCTATTTTTAAACGCTCCATGGCGGCAAAGACCGCGGCAGGCAGCCGCCCGTTATTGGTGAGGGTGTCATCAATATCTGTAAGGATATAGCGGATTTGTTCTTTTAAACGGGGGGGAAATTTATGAAACGGTTTCATAATTGGATAAGTCCGTTACCATAGTGAGTATTTAAATAACATCTAATTAAAGGGTCTGGCAGGGGTAATGGGCTTTGGCATTCTGCAAGAAATTTTTAAGGAAACATATCAACGCCCCCTGATTGTCAACAAAGAGACACAGGCAGAGACGAAATAATGGCTTCGTGGGCTTATATTCACTGGGGCTGCCCGGATTTCATGGGAGCGAATTTGCTGCCGTTGGCGGAGTCTGTGTCGCATTCTTGCGGAATGCCAAAGCCCATTACCCCTGCCAGACCCGAACGTGAGAAATTCAAAGCTCTCAGTAAATGTTATTAACAGTTTATTGGAAATACCTACACCGTCTCTCCCGGTTTTGTCAAGGTTGAACCGAAACAGAGAGCGCAATCTTGAGAGAAGGAATAAATAATAACCGCTAGAGAAACCGGTGCATTTTATTTATTGGGTTTTTCCGGAAATACTGGTATGAGATAGAATAGATTAATGTATAAACTAACCTTCATGTCCGGGGCGGGCACAACGAAGCATGAGAATACAGAAGCCAGGAGTCAGAATAACCATGATATTGTTTTTCTTCTGTATTCTGGCTCCTGTATTCCCATATAAAGATCACCGGATAAATTTTAAGAGCTTTGAACCGAAACAGAGAGTGAATCCCCTGCTGCTTGCGGCGGGAAGCTTCGGGTCAGGTTTCAGGAGTTATTATGTATGATGTTGCGGTAATCGGAGGCGGAGTGATAGGCTGTGCCATTGCCCGCGAACTGTCACGCTACCGGCTCAGCATAGTTATAGTGGAAAAGTTCGAAGAGGTCGGCTTCGGTACAACTAAAACCAACAGCGGCATTATCCATGCTGGACACCACAGCCCGCCCGATACGCTCAAGGGAAAACTTGTTGTCCGCGGCAATAAACTGTATGACAGACTGTGTAAAGATCTCAATTTCGGTTTTAGCCGAATCGGCGAACTGGTTGTGGCCAGAAGCGAATCTGAAATTCCGGAGTTGGAGCGCTTGAAAAAACAGGGAGAGGCAAAAGGGGTGCCGGGACTGGAAGTTTGGGACAGGGAACGCCTGCGTAACGCGGAGCCCAATCTTTCCAATACGCTCGTTGCAGCATTGCACGCTCCATCAGCAGGAGTAATCAATCCCTATGAACTGGCTAATGCGCTTAGCGAAAACGCCGTTGATAACGGTGTGGATCTGAAAGTGAACTGTGCGGTGGAAAAGATCGTTGTCAAAAAAGGCTTTTTTACTGTGCATACACCTCCGGAAACAATAAAGGCGCGGTTTGTAATTAACTGTGCGGGAGTTTATGCGGATAAGATTGCCGGGATGGTCGGTTTACGGGATTTCACCATACACCCCCGCAAGGGAGAAGAATACATGCTGGACAAGCGGCTCAAAGGGCTTGTGCAGAGGCTTATATTCCCGATACCGTCAAAAAATACGAAGGGGATTCTGATTATTCCTACTTTTGACGGAACGATCATGGTCGGCCCAACCGCCCAGGACAACGCAGACCGGGATGATGCTTCCACAACATACGAGGGATCAGAGCAGGTGTTCGGATTTGTGAGCAAGATCTGTCCATCCATAACCGAGCGTGATACCATAACCGAATTTGCCGGACTGCGGGCCGTCAGCAGTACCAATGATTTTATTATCGGACCGACACGGATAAAAGGCTTCATTAACGCAGCAGGCATCCAGTCTCCGGGGCTTACCAGTGCACCCGCAATCGCTCTGTATGTGCGTGATATTCTAAAATCTGAGGGGTTGGTTCTAAAGAAAAAAGGAAACTTCAAGCCACATCTTCCGGGACCGCCGCGCTTTGCTTCCCTGAATTATGAGCAGCAGAAGCGCCTCGTTGAAAAAGATCGCCTTTTTGCCAAGGTTGTATGCCGTTGTGAACTGGTGACCGAAGCCGAGATTCATAGTGCCGTTGACCATGGTGCCCGGACATTGGATGGCATAAAGTTTCGCAGCCGCGCAGGCATGGGGCGCTGCCAGGGAGGGTTCTGCTCATCGCGCTGTATGGACATCCTGTCAAAGAGACTGGATAAGCCTTTTGAGGAAATAACCAAGCGTGGCGGCGATTCGTGGGTTGTGAGAAAAATGACGGACGATGTCTGAAACTGTTGAGGTAACCATAGGTAATTATGTTGGGACGGGTTGAAAAAAAATATGGAGTAGTGGTTATAGGGGGAGGACCCGCAGGAATGGGAGCGGCTCTGGGCGCCAGAGATTACGGCGAAGATAGAGTTTTAATCCTTGACCGTGAGCCTGAAGCCGGGGGGATTCTTCTGCAGTGCATTCACTCGGGGTTTGGAATGCACTACTTCCGGGAAGAATTAACCGGGCCGGAATACGCTGAGCGTTTTCTTCAAAATATCATCGACCATGATGTTGATATCCTGTCCGGCAGCTATGTGTCCGGTGTAGTGATAGATTCCGGCGGTTCCAAAAAAGTTCGTGTAATGAGTGAATCGCATGGGTTGATAACTGTGGAAACAAATGCTGTTGTGCTGGCCATGGGATGTCGTGAACGCACGAGGGGCGCTGTTCGCATACCCGGCACCAGGCCATCGGGTATAATAACAGCAGGGCTTGCGCAGAAATTCGTAAATCTTAAGGGCTATTTGCCGGGCAAAAGAATCTCCATTTTGGGATCAGGCGACATCGGGCTGATCATGGCGCGGCGATTAACGCTGGAGGGGTGCCATGTCGAAGGTGTTTTCGAGCTCATGCCATATTCTAACGGCCTCACACGCAACGTGGTTCAGTGCCTCGAGGATTTTGATATTCCTCTTCACCTGTCTACTACGGTTGCATACATACATGGCCGCGACCGCATCGAGAAAATTACTGTTGCGCCTGTGAATGCAGACTTAAAGCCTGACATGAGCCGGGCCTGGGATGTCCCATGCGATACTCTCCTTATATCGATTGGCTTGATTCCAGAGAACGAACTTACACAAAACCTTGGAATAGGTCTGGATGTCGTTACCGGAGGACCATTGGTTTCAAGCACTCTGGAAACCAGCATGCCCGGCATGTTTGCCTGCGGTAATGTTCTGCATGTTCATGACCTGGTTGACTATGTGACGCGGGAAGCATTACTTGCCGGCAGGTTTGCGGGTGAATGGGCTAAAGGTGTGAGGCGGCCGAAGGACAACATCCGGCTTGTACCCGGCGACAATGTGCGTTACTGTGTTCCGCATACATTGAGTCCTGAAAGAGAGCATACCATACACCTGCGCTGCAAAGCCGCCATGAAACCTTGTAAAATTAGGGTGGGTAATCTGATGGAAAAAAAACTGCGCTTTGTTTTTCCGGCCGAAATGATCATGTTCAAGATAAAGCCGGACCTGCTGGACAAATTTCACGGGGATACCCTGCGTATAGATATTCTTCCACTTGAGAAGGGGGAGAAAGTTGACTAAGAAAAAAAAATATGTGTGTATAGGCTGCCCGATTGGTTGTCCGTTGCAGCTCGAACACGAAGAGAACCAGATAAAAGAAGTGTCCGGAAATGAATGTAACCGTGGCGCCAAGTATGCCAGGCAGGAATTTACGGATCCGCGCCGGAACATGAGCACCACCGTCCTGATTTCAGGCGCGCTTCGGCAGCGCTTGCCGGTAAAGGTTTCAGGTGCAATCAATAAGAATCGGATTCTTGAGGCAGCGCGAAAAATCCATGAACTTCAGGTTGTTGCCCCGATTGAAATGGGCCAGGTGCTGATTAAGGATTTTTTAGGTGAAAAAGACATTCATGTTGTTGCCTGCCGATCCATGAAGAGGCTTTCTGATACAATAACTGTTTTCCGGACTAAAAAGCCTGAAAGGAGCAAGGCCGGCAAGCCAAAAAAAAGATAAAATGAGAAGCTCTTGCTGTTTTTGCTCGCTTACATTCATAACTTCGTGTCAATGGAAGAATGCCTCAAAGGTGCGGCCGGGCGGCCGGATAAGGGCGGAAGAACTGAAATTGAACTTTGAAATATGATCAGCTAATGTATTGACGAACGTTGTGCTCAATTCTGGCTTCTGATTTATGCATTTTTAA
>JAHJJB010000040.1 GCA_018823005.1 Pseudomonadota bacterium
ACAAACGCTGTTCAGATTGCAGAGATACTGGGAGAAAAATATTTGTAAATAGTTAATAGTAACGAGTAAATAGTAACGAGATACCTGTCTCTCGTCACCTGTCACTATTCACTAAACGAGCTGGACGGACAGCGAAGTACGAACAACAAAAGGGCCATCGACGGTCATTATTTAATTTCAGGAGAGTAAAGTTGGAAAGAATTCCCATTACAAGAGAAGGCTATGAAGCTCTTAAAAATGAGCTTGAATATTTAAAGAAAGTTGAAAGGCCTGCGAATATCAAATCAATTGAGGAAGCCCGGGCTCATGGCGATCTTTCTGAAAATGCAGAATTTGCGGCGGCCAAAGACCGCCAGGCATATCTGCAATGCCGGATTGGCGAACTCATGTATAAACTGGGCAATGCAGATATAATTGATCCTGATTCACTGTCAAAAGAGCGGGCGGTATTCGGGTGCACCGTGATCCTTGAAAACATTGACGCTGGTGAAAGCATAGAATATCAGCTCGTGGGGCCTGATGAGTCGGATATTGAAAAAGGACGCATATCCGTTTCTTCGCCTCTTGGGAGAGCCATTTTAGGAAAAAAATCAGGTGAAGAGATAGTATTGGATGCGCCCGGCGGAAAAAGATATTATGAGCTGGTTGAAATATTGTAAATTTAAGTCCAGGCAATAAAGCATGATAAATTCATAAATGGAAAACATTCAGACAGCAAAGTAAAAAGCTCCAGATGCAAGGCGTGCGAACTTTGAGGAATACCGCAAGCGCGGGACCCGAAGGGTGCGTACTTTTTAGTACGCTGCAATGACGAAAAATGAAGCACAACACAGCAGATGGACTTTTTAAGAAGCTGTCAACGTGACGGAGGTTATATCGTGGCAAGAATAACAATTGAAGACTGCGTTAAGAAAGTGCCGAATCGTTTTTTGCTTGTTAACATGGTTGCAAAGAGAGTCCGGCAGATCCGTGAAGGATCTGAATATCTTGTCCGAGCCCCAAAGAATGAAGATATCGTTGTTGCATTAAGAGAGATAGCAGCAGGTAAAATCATTCTTAAAGAAGACAAGAAAAAGTAAACTTGATGACTAACATTCCTTGCCGATAAGAAACAATACATACAAGGTGCTTAACAGAGCTGTTGGCAGAGCATTGCACCAGTATGAAATGATAGCCGACGGCGACAGAATTGTTGTAGGGCTGTCGGGAGGCAAAGACAGTCTGACGCTTTTATCGCTTCTTAAGGAACGCCAGCTTCGTGTGCCTGTTAAATATGAGTTGTTTCCTGTTTATGTCGACCCGGGATTTGAGGAAGGATTCGCTGAAGAGCTTCAAACTTATTGTAATGATACGGGGTTGAAACTAAGGATTGAATTTACAAATTTCGGGATTATAAGCCACAGCTCTATAAATCGAGAAAACCCCTGTTTTTTATGTTCAAGATTGCGCAGGAAGAGGCTTTTTGAAATTGCCGGCGAACTGGGATGTACGAAGCTTGCTCTGGGTCACAACCAGGATGATATTATTGAAACCCTGTTTCTGAACATATGTTATGCAGGTGAAATCAGCACGATGACTCCCTGCCAGACTTTTTTCAATAACAGACTTTTCATCATAAGACCGCTTGCCTTTGCCGGTGAAGATATTATCAGTCGTTATGCAAAAGATAACGGATTTCCTGATTTTGCGAACCAGTGTCCATCAGCAAAAACATCAAAAAGACGGGAGATGAAGACTCTGCTGAACCAATTGTACATCAGCAATAAAAAAATCAGAGGGAACATATTCAGATCGTTGAGTCATGTTAAAACTGAGTACCTGCTGAAGTGAGATTTGAGGCATGAGGCGAAAGCCAAAAGACGAGAGGGAAAACAAGTGATCAGCGATCCACGGATTACGGATCAGGTGGCCGGCTGAAGAAAACAGGAGTGGAAATGAAAGATATCCAGAGCCAGCGGGATTATAGAAACATACCGATTAATAAGGTCGGCATTAAAAATATTCGTTATCCAATAACGGTTCTTGACAGGCGCAACAGTGTTCAGAATACAGTTGCGACTATCAACATGTATGTTGATTTGCCCCATAAATACAAGGGGACTCATATGAGCCGTTTTGTCGAGCTTCTTCACCTTTTCCGGCCTGAAGTTTCATTGAAAAACATAGCCGCCATATTAAACCAGATGAAACAGCATCTTAATGCCGAATCAGCTCATTTAGAAGCTACCTTTCCATATTTTATCGAGAAAAAAGCTCCCGTCAGCAAGTCGCCGGGTCTTATGGATTATACCTGCAGGATCTTGGGATCGAGTCATCCGGGCGATAAAATTGATATTATATCGGAAGTAATCGTCCCCATTTCATCCGTATGCCCCTGTTCGAAGGAGATAAGTGAAAAAGGAGCCCATAATCAACGGGGGGAAGTAAGGCTTTCCACAAGATTCAAGAAATTTATATGGATGGAGGATATGATAGAGCTTGTGGAAAATTCAGCCTCCTGCGATGTTTTTTCTGTTTTGAAGAGGGTGGATGAGAAGGCGGTTACGGAAAAGGCGTTTTCAAATCCCAAGTTTGTTGAAGATATAGTGCGTGATATAGCAGAGAAACTGAATAAGGACGATAATATCACATGGTTTTCAGTAAGTGCCGAGAATTTCGAGTCCATCCACAACCATAACGCCTACGCCCATATCACCAGTTCGTGATTCCTCGTTTTAAACCAATGCCTTAAGCGGTTATATAAATTTCATCTCATGGCGCATTTCCCAGCGTGGTTCAATCACTGCAATGATGTCAACAAGGCGTTCCTCCGGAGTTACTGTTTGATCGGTGGTTTTGCATTCTGATATTAAGTGTGGTATAATTTAAGCTGAAACAGGGGGTACATTACCCGCTGGAGGTCCTATGTAGCGTAATTACTACGGGGCTATCACTCGCTGTTTCGGTTCAATAAGATATGACCACGCAAGAAAGAAAGATTGAATTTGAAAGAGATCAAATCACTTGCTCAGATGTCACAGGAAGAACGGGTTAAGGCCTCACAATGATGAAAAATAACAAGCAAATCCAGCTGGTGGTCGATAGCCACCAGCTGTTTTAAGTTGTCGGTCCACTGAAAAGTTGAGGGGGTTATAAGATGTTTCGTATCCGCCGCATATTCGATGATGTTGCTCCAGCGAATCGACATGCTATAGAACAGGTTAGAGCAATTCTGCGTTCGCAGTTTGAGTTTCTTGATCGTCAAAAAATCGACCGCATACCCGGATTGCTTCGGCATCCTTTGAAAAACAGCTTTCGTTTGATTCTTTATGTGGCCGAAGACCATCGATCCACCGTCCATGGTTTAGCATTGCTTGACCACGACACAGATTTAAAATTTTGCTATCTCGACTATCTTGCAAGCAACAGGAGATTGGTAGGACGGGGCGTAGGTGGAGCGCTCTACGACCGGGTTCGGAGTGAGGCCCTGTCTCTTGGCGCAACCGGTGTGTTTTTCGAATGCCTGCCGGATGACCCGAAGCTTTGCAGCAACCCGGATGTTCTCAAACAGAACAGGGCGCGCTTGAAGTTTTACGAGGCTTACGGGGCTCGTCCTGTTGTGAATACTGCCTACGAAACGCCTGTTCGCAAGGGAACGGACAACCCTCCCTATCTGGTATTCGATGACTTGGGACAAGACAGGATATTGCGCAGAAGCTATCTGAAACGGGTGATTGCCTGCATTCTCGAACGGAAGTACGCGGATATTTGCGGGCCGGCCTACATCCAAATGGTGCTGAAGTCCGTGCGTGACGATCCGGTTCAGTTCAGGCCGCCTCGCTATTCCGTGGCTAAAAAGTTTAAAAAAAAGAATGCGGACATTGCCGCCAATCTTGCCAAGATCGCTCTTGTAGTGACGGACCAGCACGAGATCCATCATGTGAGAGAGCGCGGATATGTCGAATCACCTGTGAGAATTCGGTCGATAAAGCAGGCCCTGGATCCGACAGGAGTCTTTGATCCTGTGCCGCCGGCTTCATTCAGCGATTCGTGGATTACCGCTGTTCATGATCCAGAATACGTGAAATACTTTAAAAAAGTCTGCAAGAATTCCAAGTCGAACTCCCCCATCTATCCTTATGTTTTCCCTATCCGCAACCGGGCCAGGCCACCGGTTGAATTGCCCATTCGTGCAGGGTACTATTGTATCGACACGTTCACACCCATAAGCGCCCATGCTTACATTGCAGCACGTCGTGCCGTTGACTGCGCTCTTACCGGTGCAAAGGAGCTTCTTTCCGGTAGACGGATAGCTTACGCACTGGTGCGCCCCCCGGGTCACCACGCCGAGCGCGGCTTCTTTGGAGGTTTCTGCTACTTCAACAATGCAGCCATTGCCGCCCATCACCTCAGCCAGTTCGGAAAGGTTGCCATATTGGACATTGACTACCACCACGGCAACGGACAGCAGGACATATTCTACCATAGAAAGGATGTGCTGACACTTTCGATTCACGGACACCCGCGCTTCGCATATCCTTATTTCACAGGGTTTGCTAACGAACGAGGCGAGGGACAAGGAGCGGGATACAACATAAACTACCCCCTGCCCGAAAAGATTGATGCTCAAGATTACCTTAACACACTCAGGATCGCCCTGGACCGTGTTCGGGAATTCAGCGCCACCTACCTTGTTGTGTGCTTCGGACTGGATACATCCAAAGGAGATCCAACCGGCACATGGAACCTCACGGGCCTTGACTTTAAATCAATCGGTACGGAGATAGGCCGTCTCGAGATGCCGTCCCTGGTGATGCAGGAAGGTGGATATAACAATCGGTCGATAGGAAGCAACGCGAGGAATTTCTTCTATGGGTTACTTTCCGGTCTGGACCGGCAGTTGAATCGAAAGAAGCATTGAAAGGCCGCGCAGATGGCTTCGGCCTTTCAATGCGCTCAGGGGAAGATAAGGGCTGAGGAGTTATGATCCAGCCGTATGCGGCTTTCATTCTATCAGGGCGCGCAACATTTTTGATATTTTTTCCGCTGAATTTCCGTTTGAATTGGTAATTATGACAAATTTATAGAACCTTCCATCCCTGCCTTTTATATATCCTGCCCTTGTGCTTACACCTGTAAGTGTGCCTGTTTTGAAATACTCGTTGCCGTTCTGTTTCATTAAATCCATATGAGGCTCAAATGCGGTCAGAATTTTTAAAAAGCTTATTGCGGAAATTCTATTTTCCCTTGAAATGCCGGAACCTTCTACTATTGTCAGGTCATCTATTTTGAGAATATTAACTGCAAAAGCCGATATTGCCAAAACTCCTTTCTCGAGGGTTCCGGGCTGACCGTTAATTTTTGCGCTTATTGCATAAACAATCTGGTTTGCGATAAAGTTATTTGAATGTAAAAGGAGCCTCGATACAATATCTTCCAACGAAAAGGTAGATACATATTTTAATATAAGCCTGTCGGATTCCTGTCTAACAGCACCAACCATTATTTTACCTTTTGGTTTAACCCCTTCTTTTTCTAAAAAATGAGATAAAAGGTGCCCTGCATACAGAGTATTTTCATTCTGGTCAGAGGAGAGCAGAATCCTGCCCGCTTTTATTGAAGATTTGTTGATTTTTGCTAAAGCAAACGGAAGTAAGGGAGTCTGGGGCTCAGCGCTGACGGGCCTCCCTCTCAAAATGTCAAAGTTAACGGTGTTGAAATTGACACAAAGGGCTCCGTTTGGTGAATCATAGGGTTCAAAAGATGATGTTACGCCGGGTATTTTGGTCGGTTTGAAATATGAATCATCAAGTACCACATCATTTATATATTTAACTCCGGAATCAAGAGTTTTTGTAATTTCAATCAGGATCTCGGATGTTAAAAGGGGGTCTCCGTAGCCTTTAACTTTGAGGTTATAGTCTTTGTCCATATAAAATTCGGTCGCAAATCTGTAGTCAGGACCAAGATAATGCAATGCTGCAAGGGATGTAAGGAGTTTGAGGGTGGAAGCAGGGATCAGTCTTTTAGCGCCATTTTTTTCATAAATAATTCTGCCGTCCGGGTCTGCAACGACTATGGAGTCGTTGTCACCAACCAGCTTCCCGAGAGCAGACAGATTATCTCCTGCCGGAAGATTTTGAGCAGCAAGAGATACGCAAAAAAAAGAAAAAAAGAATAAGTTCAAAGTCAATTTCGGTTTTAAAAACATAGAAAATAGTCTCTGGCCTTTTGTTCCTGGTTCCTGGTTACTGATAACTGTTCACTGATTTTCCCTCACGCCTCATGCCTTTCGCCTAATGCCTCTATCCTTCTATTTGCTTTCAACTATGAGAGTGACGGGTCCGTCGTTTACCAGGGAAACATCCATCATTGCGCGAAACATTCCTGTCTGGACTCTAACCCCTTTACTGCATATTTTTTCGACGAATTTCTCATAGAGTTCATTCGCTTTTTCCGGATCTGCTGCATCTATAAACGAAGGCCGCCTTCCTTTGCGGCAGTCGCCCAGAAGAGTGAACTGAGATACCACAAGCATTTCACCTCCGGTATCAAGGATCGACCTGTTCATCTTTTTGTTCTCATCTTCAAATATTCGTAAATTCAATATTTTATCTGCAACATAATCGATATTGTTTATTGTGTCTTTTTTCGCAATACCAAGAAAAACAAGGAGGCCTGCACCTATTTTACCAATGATGATGCCGCCTACTGTAACTGAACTTTCTTTCACTCTTTGTACAACTGCTATCATTATATGTTGCCTCGCATCGAATGACCAAATTATTTAAACCTAACTATTGTGAATCCGGGATATTTGTCTTGGAAATATATATTTTGCCGTCTGAAATTAAACTTATTACGAGTCGACCAGAAGAGATATCCTCCTAATATAAAATGTCAATCCGTTAATTCTGATTATTCAGTAAACATTGTTTTTGATTGTCATTGAGTTTCTTGCTATATTACCAGAAAAAATATTTATATAACATCATTATTGTTTCAATTCATGACTCGAATAAACACCGATGTTTTCCAATGGTCAAATATAATTGATGTGTTGGCTTGTTTGAGCGATATTTTAAAAATGATTGAAGTTTTCCCATCTACCGAGGAGGTCAGAAAATGCCGTCAAAGAAACAAAAAACCATTTTCAATATTCTTGAAGGATTGAATGATTCAGAAAAAAACAGCATATTATCTCTTGGGCAAGAAGTTACTTATAATAAGGGAGCGTCAATTTTAATTGAATCGGTCAGGACATCCGAAATATATATTATAATGGAAGGAAGAGTGAGCATTGATATCGGATCTGTAAGTTTTGACAAGGGAATCAGAGCAAAAATACAACTGGCGGTATTAAGGCCGGGTGATATATTCGGGGAAATGGCTTTTTTGGAGAACCAGCGCCGGACAGCTAATGTTACTGCTATTGATAAGGTAAATGTCATAAAAATAGATAGAAATAATCTATTGGAATTATTTGATAAATACAATTATATCGGATATATTTTCATGCGGAATCTTTCATTTATTCTATCTCAAAGACTGGAAGATGCGAATTTTATGCTGCGCGATGATATTAAAAGATTTTCTTAAATATCGATCTTCTCCACCTTAGGCGGAGAGAATTGAAGCTCCCCGCAGCAAGCTACGGGTAATCTTCAAACCCACATTTGTCCAAAATCTATTTCAGGACATACACTATATAGCTAAGGATTTAAACTCATGCTGTGGCTTTTTGAACCGGGGGCCTTGCTTGCGCTGATAACGCTTACATTGCTTGAAATAGTTCTTGGCATAGACAATATAATATTTATTGCAATACTTGCAGGAAAACTACCGGTAATGCAGCAGGCCAAAGCCCGTATCGTAGGTCTTGGCCTCGCTATGGTAACGCGTATAGGGCTTCTGTTTTCCCTGACACTGATAATGCGCCTGACACAGCCGCTTTTCACAGTTTTTACCAATGAGATTTCAGGAAGGGATATCATTCTAATTGCCGGCGGTTTGTTTCTGCTCGGGAAAAGCACACTTGAAATTCATGATAAACTTGAAGGAGGAGAGCTCCATTCCACAAAGGTGGGAAAAACCTCATTTCTGAATGTCATAATTCAGATAATGTTTCTGGACATTATTTTTTCGCTTGATTCGGTCATAACAGCCATAGGGCTTGCGAACAGAATCGAAATAATGGTCATCGCTATCGTCATTGCCGTTATATTTATGATGGTTTTTTCAGCTCCCTTAAGCCGTTTTGTGGATAATCATCCGACTATTAAAATACTTGCCTTGAGTTTTCTCCTGTTGATCGGCATGGCTCTTGTCGGCGAGGGCTTCGATATGCATATACCGAAGGGTTACATATATTTTGCCATGGCTTTTTCCGTATTTGTCGAAATACTTAATTTGAGGATACGCAGGAAAGAGCAAATATAACCAAAAGCAATTTGTCCCTGAAGCCATCGGCTTTGGCCGATTGTTAATTTTGTTGGTTGGGAGTGAATCGGGTGCCAGCAACGGCTAAGTTTAAAAAGATTTTAAAACCGGTTGTCTCTTTTTTGCGTAAGGCTATTGTTGTTGCCCTTATTGTAACCATAGTTCCTGTTGTCCTGCTTCGGTGGATTCCACCTGTCACATCTTCATTTATGATCCAAAAATGGATTACATTCTTGCGGTCCGACCGTAAAGAATATAAGATTAAATACGAATGGACATCATGGGACAAGATATCTCCGCATGCCGGAATAGCGGTTGTTGCTGCTGAAGACCAGATGTTTCCTGAGCATTTCGGCTTTGATCTTGAATCTATTTCAGATGCCCTCGATAAGCATTCGAAAGGCAGACGGTTGCGGGGAGCAAGCACAATTTCCCAGCAGGTTGCCAAGAATCTTTTTTTATGGTCCGGCAGGAGTATTGTAAGGAAGGGCCTTGAGGCTTATTTTACAGTACTGATAGAATTGATATGGCCGAAACGGAGGATACTCGAGGTTTATCTGAATATTGCAGAATTCGGAGATGGGATATACGGAGTAGCAGCAGCAGGCGAGGCTTTTTTAAAAAAAACCCCTTCAAAGCTCACTCCTTCAGATGCGGCTCTTCTTGCAGCTGTTCTTCCAAATCCGGTCAGACTGAAGGCAGGCAGGCCGTCGGGTTATGTAAACAGCCGCCGTTTGTGGATTCTTGGCCAGATGTTTCAACTGGGCGGAGCGGCTTACCTTAAGAGCATTTAATCGCCCTTGGTCTGTTAATTTAATTTTTTATAATCTATCAACCAAAAGAGCGGATTTCATACATTAAAAAAAGCAGAAAGGTAGTTCTATGGAAAAGTTTAAGTCCTTTTTAAAAACATCAATTCTCGGCGGTGTTGTAGTAATCCTTCCCATGTTTATATTTATAATGGTTTTCAAATGGTTGTTCGGGTGGGTTACGGATATTATCCATCCAGTGACCGATCTTATAGTTATAAAATCCAACATGAGCAAGATTATTGCAGATGCTCTTGTAATCGCGGTTATATTGGTAAGCTGTTTCATAATTGGGATAATTGTCAAAACTAAGATCGGGAGATACATACATGAACATCTTGAAAGCAGGATATTAAAAATTGCTCCCGGATACAGCACGATCAAAGAGATCGTAATGCAGTTTATCGGGAAAAAGTTTCCTTTCTCCTCGGTAGCTCTTGTCAGAATTTTTGAAAATGACACTTTATTGACCGCTTTTATAACAGATACTCACGCTGACGGAAGTTACACAATATTTATTCCTACAGCCCCGAATCCGACATCCGGCTTTATATATCATCTTAAAAATGAGTATATTCAGCATGTTAATATTTCTGTTGAAGAAGCCATGAGATCGATTATCACATGCGGGGCCGGTTCGAAAAAGATTCTTGAATCTCCCCGTGGAAATACTGCATATATAAAGCGGTAAGAGCTCATTCAAGAAACTGTATTGTGTATCAAGCCTGCCGGCCATTAACCTCTCTTTACCCGGTCCGGCCTTAAAAGGTAGGCCGGGCTTGAACCGAAACAGCGAGCGCATTCCCCGCCCGCTCTGCGGCGGAGAGCTTCAAAAAAGATGGATACAGACAATTTGATATTAAAAGCATATATTATAACGTTTTGTATGGGATGGTGGATATCATGCTTAATAATGATCCATAT
>JAHJJB010000041.1 GCA_018823005.1 Pseudomonadota bacterium
AACAGGAACTGACAGAAATCCTCCTGAAAAAAGGAATGGAAGACAAAACCTATCTCCAGGATATGGAAAAAATGTCCGGGATAAAGAAGATTCTTAACCAAAATAAATATACGACCGGGGAAGTCCTCTGGAACCCGGAAAGAAATGTGCACGAACTGGTTGTTGAATATCCGAAAAACCCTGTTTCTGATGTCATAGCCGATGTCATGAGCAAGAAGGAAACAAAAACCGTTAAAATAGGGACGGGCCTGGTTTATTCTGAAGATTATCAGAAGTGCGTCATGTTGAGTCAGCATATTTTTAAATATGATGAACCACCGTTCTTTGTAATAAATACGGAAAACAAGGAGTCCGGGGCGCAGGAGGTCAGAATATCAAACAAAGAAGAGCTGCTGCGGTTTGTTTTGGAAGAAAGCAAAAAAGGGTTAGTTGTTCAGCGGTATAAAGGTCTTGGTGAAATGAACCCCGAACAGTTATGGGGAACAACCATGAATCCGGAACAAAGAACTCTGTTGCAGGTAAAGGTGCAGGACTCTGTTGATACCAATGAAATTTTTACAATACTAATGGGTGATGAGGTCGAGCCAAGGCGGGATTTTATTGTAAGCAATGCTCTTGATGTAAGAATGCTGGACATATAACGGGCATAATTTTTATTACTATGGATATTCAATGTTAAATGTTGTTTCTATAGCAGCAAGAGATCTTCCGGATGCCTGGTTTCAATGTGTTTACCAGATCATTGACAACGGGCATAAATACGTAATCGAAAGGGGAAGTTTTAAGGGGCAGGAAAGGCTGGAATTTGATTATGTTACAGTGCGTATAAAGCATCCCGGCGTACGCCCTCTTATACCCGACATTCCCCACGCTTTAAATATTCCTAATCCTGTTGCTGAAGGATATCTTGAAGAGTATCTGCCATATTTGATGACCTCCACAAAAAGTCCAAACGAAGACTACACTTACGGACAATACCTGGAAAGTCAGGTTGCCGAAGTTATAAGGATGTATAAAGAAGACGGGTATGGAACAAATCAGGCGTATATGACCGTTGGGGACCCTTCGACCCTGTACCTTGGAGATCCCCCGTGTCTGAGAGGGATTGATACAAGAATCAGATATGGAAAACTCCACTTCATGATTTATTTCAGATCCTGGGATTTATGGAACGGCTTTCCGGCAAACCTTGGGGCCATACAGCTTTTAAAAGAATACATGGCTCAGGAAATCGGAGTAGAAGATGGTGAAATAGTTGCGGCAAGCAAAGGCCTCCATCTGTACGACTATATATGGGAGCTTGCTAAGCTTAGGACCATGAGAACAGACTGATCAATCAAAAGGGCGAGATCTCTTCAAGAGAACACAAAAATTTTTTCTCTGTAATCATTCGACTTAATAATAAATACTGATAACTTCGAAAAAAACTCCGCAGGTCAGTGAAATCAGAATTCAATACTTCCGGGGGTTCTTGGAAAAGGTATTACATCCCGGATGTTTTTAATTCCCGTTACAAACATCAGAAGTCTTTCAAAACCAAGTCCGAAGCCACTGTGAGGAACAGTGCCAAAACGGCGGGAATCAAGATACCACCAGTAATCTTCCTTTGACAATTTGCACTCATCCATTCGTGATTCAAGCACGTCGAGACGTTCTTCACGCTGGCTGCCGCCTACAAGTTCTCCTATTCCGGGTACAAGAATATCCATGGCGGCAACAGTTTTGTTATCGTCATTTACCCTCATGTAAAAGGGCTTTATGCTTTTCGGATAATTATATAATATTACCGGTTTCTTGAAATGCTTTTCAGTGAGGTAATTTTCATGTTCTGCCTGCAGGTCTTTGCCAAAGGAGACTTCATACTCAAACTTAACACCTGCTTTTTGTAATATGCCGACAGCTTCTTCATACGGCAATCTTATAAATTCTGATGAAGAGATGTTTTCCAGATTGTTAAGCAGATTCTTGTCAACAAAATTTGCAAACAAACCAAGATCCTCTTTGCATTCTTTCAGGGCATAGCCTGTTAAATACTTTATAGTATCTTCACCAAGATCCATATTGTCATTAATATCGCCAAAGGCTATTTCAGGTTCCAGCATCCAGAATTCAGCGGCATGTCTTCTTGTGTTTGAGTTTTCCGCTCTGAATGTAGGGCCAAAAGAGTAAACGTCTCCAAGCGCCAGGGCGAACATTTCGGCTGACAATTGGCCGGACACAGTCAGGTTTGTCGCTTTACCGAAAAAGTCCATAGAGTATTCTGTTTTACCATCTCTCCTTGCGACTTTGTCCGGTTCAATGGTTGTAACTCTGAAAAGTTCGCCGGCTCCTTCACAGTCAGAACCGGTAATTACAGGGGTGTGAATATACTTAAAGCCTTTATCTTTGTAAAATTTATGTATGGCGAAAGAGAGATCAGATCTTATGCGGAAAGCAGCGCCATATTTATTGGTGCGGGGCCGCAAATGGGCTATTGTGCGTAAATATTCGTCGGTATGACGCTTTTTCTGGAGAGGATAAGAATCAGGAGCAATGCTTATTATATCTATTTGCCTGGCCTGAATTTCCCATTTCTGTCCGCCTCCTTTTGATTCGACAAGATCGCCACGGACAGCCACCGCCGAACCGGTCGAGAGGTTTTTAATATCGTCGTAATTGTTCAGTTCCTTTTCCGCAATAATTTGTATGTTTTTGAGGCATGAACCATCATTTACTTCGATAAACGAAAAGCCCGTTGAATCACGCCTTGTTCTAACCCACCCTTTGATAAGAATTTCGATAGCCGCAGTTTCAGTATTCAAAAGAGAAATAATTTTATGTCTTTTCATATAATTACACTATCAATTGGTCTGCGCTTTTAATGAAAAATGAAATTAAATTCATACGGTAATAATACGGCCGATCCGCCCAGCATGTTTTCCTTTATTATTAATGTAATGTAATATACAATATCAAGCCGAGTTTTTCAAACATCAACAGCAAAAAAATTTTCCTAAAAGGTTTTAATATAAAAGAAATGAAAATAGCAAATAATAACGATATATTATCGCTTGTTGAACAACCAAGCCGATATTTGGGTTCAGAGATTAACTCAATAAAAAAAGATTATAAGAATGTAAGGCTTTCCATTGCTCTGGCCTTCCCGGATTTATATGAGGTCGGCACATCACATTTCGGACTTCAAATTCTGTATCATATTTTAAACAAGAATAAAAACATAGCCGCCGAAAGAGTTTTTGTTCCTGCCCCGGATTTTGAGGCATATTTAAGAGCTTCAGATATACCGCTTCTGTCACTTGAAAACCAAAGACCCCTTAACAAGTTTGATATAATTGGTTTTAGCCTTCTGTACGAGCTTAATTTTACAAACTTATTAATGATGCTAGATCTTGCAAAAATTCCCTTTTATTCTAAAGAGAGGGACCTCTCTTATCCTTTTATAATTGCGGGGGGTCCCTGTACATGTAATCCGGAAACAGTCGCAGATTTTTTTGACGCCATTGTTGTAGGAGACGGAGAAACTGTTATTGTTGAAATGTCAATGGCATGGATTCATTGGAAGGAGAACGCGTGTAATGACAAGGACACCCTTTTAAAAGCATGGTCTGCAATAAAGGGGGTTTATATTCCTTCTTTTTTTGAAGCAAAATATGACGAGCACGGTTTTCAAACTATGTTGCCGGTTTTTGCCGGATATTCAAAGGTAGATAGAAGCATAATCCCTGATCTTGATTATGCGCCATTTCCTGATATGCCGGTAGTTCCCTTCGGGAGGCCCGTTCATGATCGTCTTCGTATTGAAATATCAAGAGGTTGCACGCGGGGTTGCAGATTCTGTCAGGCTGGGATGATATATCGGCCTGTTCGCGAACGATCTTTGGAAAACATAATTGATATTTCCAATAAATCAATTGGTTCCACGGGTTATGAGGATGTCTCTTTGCTGTCGTTAAGCACCGGAGATTATTGCTCCTTGTCACCTCTTCTTGAGCGCCTGATGGCTTTGTATGAATCAAAGCATATTGCTGTTTCTTTTCCATCGCTTCGTGCCGGTTCTCTGACTCCTGATCTAATCAATCTTGTAAAAAAAGTCCGAAAAACGGGGTTTACTATTGCTCCTGAAGCAGGGAGTCAGAGACTAAGAGATGTTATAAATAAAAACATTACCGAAGAGGATATCATAAGTTCAGTACATACTGCTCTTGACATGGGCTGGCAGGTAATAAAGCTATATTTTATGATCGGTCTTCCGACAGAAACAGACGATGATATAAAGGCATTAATTGATCTTATTTATAAACTCCGCAAAGCAAGAAGCAGGAAAAACAGTTCCATTAATGTTAGCGTAACAACATTTATTCCAAAAGCGCACACACCTTTTCAGTGGAGTTCACAGATTTCTCTGGCTGAATCAACCGAAAAAATTGAGAAAATTAAGAAGGCTCTTCATGTTTCAGGAATTCATTTCAAATGGCAGAACCCTAAGGTAAGTCTGCTGGAAGGGCTTTGGGCGCGTGGTGACAGGCGGCTTAGCAGCCTGCTTGTGAATGCATATCAGAGAGGATGCCGGTTTGATGGCTGGAGCGAGAGGTTCAGATACGATTTATGGGAAGAAGCCATTAAAGATACCGGGATTGATACGGGTTTTTATCTTTTGCGCGAAAGGTCACTTGTAGAGCCGCTCCCATGGGATCATATTGATACGGGTATTTCAAAAGAGTTTTTGATAAGCGAGTTTGAAAAAGCTAAAAGAGCAGAAACTTCGGATGATTGCAGAGACAAATGCAGCGGTTGCGGAGTATGTGATTTTAGTCAGATTGAACCAAAGCTTAGTCATTACAACGGTGAGGCAAAAGTAAATAAAACGGCAGAAACGGAAAAGAAGAAAGGATCATGTAAAAAGCTGAAAGTTCTTTTTTCAAAAAGGGGTTTAGCGAGATTTTTCGGACACCTTGAGCTGATTAATATTTTTTTGCGCTCAATAAGGCGTGCCGGAATTGAAGTTGTTTATTCAGAAGGATTTCACCCCATGCCGAAAATTTCTTTTGAAGATACCCTTCCTGTTGGAATGGAGAGTCTTTGCGAAACATTTTATTTGACGGTAACAGACAGTACTCAACCGGAGGCAATTGCCGAGATACTGAACGAACAACTTCCTGAAGGACTGTCTGTCATTGATTGTAAAGAGTATGTTCCGGTTGCAGGAGCAGGCAGTTCAAACGTGTATTCATATGAAGTTTCATTAATGTCTGGAAGTTTTTGTACGGAAAGCCTTACAATGTATGAAACGAGCACAAATTATGAGATTGAGAGAATAAACAGAAAGGGCAAACAAAAATTATTAAATCTGAAGGAACTGGTCAAAACAATAAAAATTGTATCAAATGACAGGCTGGAGATGACATTAACTTCTGAGTCAGGTAATATGGTAAGACCAGCGGAAGTTCTTAAAAAGATTTTTCCGTTTACTGACAAAGAGATAAAAATGGCTCGGATAGTGAAACTCCAAGCCTCCAAAGGGCGGTAATTGCGTTACGCAGGACTTTAACGGAGTAACATGCAAAGGCCGCGCGGATTGCTAAATCATAAACTGGCTTTTTGCGGGTTCAATAATATAAATGATTAAATCAAGAGGTTTATATGTACAAAAAGATTGTTGTTAATGTTTGCGAACATGAAACAAGAATAGCTCTTCTTGAGGGCGGAACAATCGCAGAGCTTTTTATTGAACGCGGAAATGTTTCTGATATTGCAGGAAATGTTTACAAAGGGAAAGTTCAGAGGGTATTACCGGGCATGCAGGCAGCATTTGTGGATATAGGTCTTAATCAGGCGGCATTTATATATGTTGATGACTTGAACTCGGGAAGCTGCAGGGAAATAGAGCTTATTGATACCGGCGACGAAGAAGAGAATGGAGCGGCTGAATTATATCAGAAAAGTGTTTTTTCTAAACAGAGAAATCATGAAACAGGAATCGGGGAACTCATTACCGAAGGACAGCAGATACTTGTTCAGGTGGCAAAGCCGCCTATAGGGACAAAAGGATCAAGAGTAACTTCCTACGTTACTCTTCCGGGAAGATTTATAGTCCTGATGCCGAATTCAGATCATATCGGAGTGTCGAGGCGAATTGAGAACGAATTTGAAAGAAACCGTTTAAAAGAAATGGTTCTTTCTTTGAGAAAAGAAAATTATGGCTACATTATAAGAACCGCCGCAGAAGGCATACAGGAAGAAACTCTTGATTATGAAATGAATTTTCTAATCAATTTGTGGAAGAATATCCAGGAAAAATATAAGTCTGCCCCAGCCCCGTCTCTGCTTCACAGGGAACTAACTGTCTGTCTGCGGGCTGCGCGTGACCTGTTGATGCATGAAGCAGAAAAAATGATAATCGATTCCAGTCCCGACTATGAATCGGTTCTGTCTTTTCTTGACACATTCATGCCCACCCTTAAGAGCTCTGTTGAAATGTATGA
>JAHJJB010000042.1 GCA_018823005.1 Pseudomonadota bacterium
TACGCTTAAAAACAGATTTGAACAGGGCTATAGAACCAGCCGCTATCCGAAAGAAAAAATCGAACTGTCTTCCCGCTATCGCGGTCTGCCAAAGGTCAACTCGAACGCCCCGACCGAGGTGATTTTGCAGTGCGCCGACGCATGCCCACAGAAGGCCATTGATCCTCAGCATAAAATGATCGATATGGGCCGATGTGTTTTTTGCGGAACCTGTGAACGTCTTTCTGAAGGAAGCTTTGTCTCGTTTTCCAGGAATTTTGAGCTGGCCGTTTCTATGAAAGAACACCTGTTGACCGGTGGTGACTTACCCTCCCTGTCCCACCATTCCAGACAGAACTTTAAAGCCCTTTTCGGACGTTCTCTGCAGCTCCGGCAGGTATCTGCTGCCGGATGCAACGCCTGTGAAGCCGACCTGAACGTACTGGCAACGCCTTTTTTCGATCTGGCCCGATTCGGTATCAACTTCGTGGCTTCTCCCCGGCATGCCGATGGTATTGTCGTCACCGGACCGATATCCCGCAATATGAAGACAGCCTTACTCAAAACCTATGAAGCCGTGCCATCCCCGAAAGTTGTGATTGCTGCGGGCAGTTGCTCTCTCACCGGAGGTCCATTCAGCGGCAGCCCTGAAGTCTCGTCCGGTCTGGACAGCCTTATACCGGTGGACCTGTTTATTCCCGGTTGTCCGCCCCACCCGCTTACCTATCTTCATGCACTGCTGACTTATTTTAAATAGTTTACATCCGGAAATGGCACTTTTGTGCGATCTCAACGTCAATCCGGAGGCTTTCTTAGGGGATTTCTTGTGTGACAGGGCCCCGTTAAGGCTGTATGATTATTGAGGGATACAATCCTTTAAGTTCGCCCATTGGATATGGCTGAATCGTGTTGAAAGATATGCTCTGGTTTTTTTGCGCATGTCCCTTGTTTTCAGCACCGTTAAAAAACGCGCCGTTGGCTTCCAGGATATGATCGATCCGGTTCCGGAAGGCTGAAACAAAACTTGCGCCACTGCCTTCAAAGATCATATTGCCCATCGAACATTTTGTTTCTATTTTGGAAAATTCGCTTATAGGCATGCTGTTGGTTTCCAGATCTTTCTTGTTTGTTATCAGTCCCCAGATTATATGGGCGGGCGGAATGGTGAGAGGATCACTAATATCGATAATGGTATGGGGCATTACGATGCTCTCCTTCCCTATGGTCAGTCTGGCGTCGGGACTTCCCCGCAGAAAGCTGTTAAACCCCACAAACACTTTTTTGCCCAAATCCGCTTCGATAATTTTTCCGCCGTGGGCGGTTACATTATATCCTTCCAGCCGGGAATTGATAATATAACAATTTTCCTGAGCGTTGGCTCCCTTGCCGAGCCATGCGTTTTTAAGAAAGGCCCGCTGGGCAACCAGGACATTCTCGCTGATATTGGTGTGGGGCTTGATAACCGCATACCGGTCCAGTGAGGCGCTACCGGGAACCGACCGGGGTGTTTCGATGTTGACCAGAGCAAAAATGCGTGCAAAGTCTTTCTTATGACCTTCAACGAAGTCAAATAAGAGTCCTTTTGGCCGATTGCCTTCAGTAAAATCAATATAATGGTCCAGTTGGTTTTTTTCATACCGGTAAAGAAAATTGAAATTGCCAGGACTGCGGACCCATATGGTGCCGGGATCGATTTTAATATGGCTGATCTCACCTGCCTGGATGTAACAAAAGGTGCCGATGACGCAATCACGCATTGTGGTCAGGTCCACGGTTGAAAAAGGGCCCAGGAAGCATCCGTACGAGGGTGATCCGTGGATATTGGCATAGTGCATGGAAATAGTATCTTTGATGAAGAATTTTTCAGGAGTTTCAGGATCATGGGAATAATTGTGTACAAGGGTCTTGATCAGAAAACTATCTTCGATATCAATCTGTTCATCCCTAGCGATCGGGATTTCAAAATCCTGGAACCGAAGCACAGTTCCCTTTTTTTTAAGTTCGTCTCCCCGGATATCGCTTTTGTAAAGCAGCGAGTTTCTTACCCGGCATCTTCCTAAAAAATAGCTGCCTGCAAGATTTGAGTGTGTAAATTCAAAATTTAACGGATGGTGCGGCGTGATGCCATAAAATGCATAAAATTTAAACATCTGTCTGCGCTGAATAAGTTCACGTACATATGGAGTCACATCGAAGCCGAGCTCTCTGAGGTTGATATTGACCCTCTGTATGATCCGGTCAAGAAGCTTTTCAAGCACTTGCATATTCGCTCCTAATCTATTCTGTTAATTCACCGCTTTTCATGGCATGGAAAACCGCGGCAAATACATCCGACATCCTTAAAAGGCCTACAATCTTGTCTCCTCTGGTCACTATCAACGACAAATGTGTTCCAATAACAATTTGGTACATAGCCGTATCAATAGAAGTCATTTCATCAACATATTCACCTTCGGAAGGGGTCTGCATGTAATCCTCCACCTTCATCCGGGTTGCCTTTTTATAAATATCATCCAAAATGCCTTCTTCCAGCCGATATTTCTCCCTCAGGCTGTTAATAAGACTCGTTGAAAATCCGAAGCGGCTGATATCTTCAATTTGTTGAGTAAGCTCATTTTTAGGCAGAATTGCGCGAAGCACGCCAAGCTGACTCAGTTTGCCGATAACCCTTTTGTCCTTGTTCAGAATCAAAATTGCGCGATGATGGTATGGAGTATGCTCATAATCAAACTCTTCCTGAGCTTTTTCCAGGGCGAGAACAGCTTCAAACAATGTCGATCCTTCCTGAACGGTGGCATATTCCGAAAGCGGAACCATCAGATCTTTGACAATAAATTTATTCACGATCAGACTCCGGTTTGGGGTTCAGAAAAATGTGTTTTGTATGGCATATACCATTTTAATGGGCCAGAAGAATCGGCATTCCCATGAGCGGCCATAACACAAGTATTGCAAATCCAAGCACCACTAAAAGAATAATGCTCGCAGGAATGCCAGCCTTAAAAAATTCACCGCTTGTAAACTGTTTTGAGTTGTAGGCAATAGCGTTCGGCGCCGCTCCAACAAGAAGAAGAAACGGCATTCCAGCCGTGACAAGGGAGACAAACAGGATTACCTCCGGAGCTATATTGAGATACGGAGCGACCACAAGGGCCACGGGCAAAGATATGGCGATAGCCGCCACGTTCATTATGAAATTGGTCATGACCAGGACAAAAACCGCTATGCTCATCACGAAGACGAACCAGTGGGAATTCTTGAAAAAACTGAGCCAGTTTATTGCCAGCCACTCGGCGGCTCCCGTCTGCCAGAGGCAGAAACCTATGCTCATGGCACCCGCAAAAAGAAGTATTATATTCCAGGGAATCTCTTCAAGATCATTGATGTCGAGGATGCCCGATATGAAAAAAAGAATCGTTGAAACGAGAATAACTGCGGATTTGTTGAAAGGTTTTAACGCCGGAACAAAAGATTGCAGGGACATGAAAGCGATTGCGCAAAAAACTAAAACAGCTCCGATTATTTCATTTCTTGTGAGGGCGCCCATATCGGAATTAAGCTGTCTGGCCTTTTCCTTCAACCCCGGTATTACTGCTTTTTCGGGCTTGAAAAAAACCATCAAAAACCCCCATAAGATAAAGACCATCATCCATCCGACCGGAGCAAGGTAGTATGTGATTTCAAAAAAAGATATATCAATTCCCGTGATTTCCTTGTAAAATCCGAGAGCTACTATGCCGCGCGCGGCGCCAAGGAGAGTTATAATGCTTCCTGCGCCTGCCACATAGGCCATGCCTATGAATAAACCCTTCCCGAATTTGGTCGGCTTGATGTCATCGGTGTAAAGCGAATATATAGCCAGAAGGAGCGGATATATGGTTGCAGCAACAGCAGTGTGAGCCATTACATGTGCCAGCAATGCGGTTACGACAAGGCATCCGAGATAAATCATACTGGTTTTTTCGCCGACAATCATCAGCATTTTATAAGCGAGGCGCCTCGTTAACCCTGTTTTGGTAAATACCATGCCTATTACCAGAGAGGCGAATATAAAAAGAACCGAAGGGTCCATGAAATCCTTGAAAGCGTCGGCTGCGGGGCGTATGAAAAAGAGAGCCTGAAGCACTCCGATTGTAAGGCCGGTTATTCCTATTGGAAGAACTTCAAAAACCCACCATGTTCCTGCAAGGAGAAAGACAGCCAGCGCGCCCTTGGCTTCTTTGGAAAGAGGAAAATGTTTTCCGGAAGGGGCGATGGCATCCGCCCAGGGAGGGGAATAATAAACGATCAGGAAAAGTACAACACCAATAACAAGAAAGATATACTGCTTCCAGTCAAATTTTGAGTCAAGAGGAATGGCGTCAGAATTGCTATGCATGAAAGTAACTCCTTATCGCATGAAATATATAATTTTTATAAACCGCAAAGTTTAATAGCTTCAGAAATCTTATGAAACAGATCCGTTAATCTTAATATCCCTGTAATTTCATTCTCTTTTTTTACAATAAGGGACTGATGATTTCCCATAACGAGCAGGTGTATTGCTTCATCAAGGCCGCTGTTTTCAGATATATATTCACCCTCGGTAGGGGTGACCATAAAAGTGCTGACTTTAAGTCTGCCTGCTTTTTTGCAAATATCATTAAGCGGTTTGTCCAAAAGCTGATATTGCTGAACAAGCGACTTTAAAAAATGGTTCGTGTAACCGAAACGGGATAGAGATTTTGAATCGATAATTGTTCCATATTTAGGTTCCAGGGCGCGTAAAACATCGACCTGACCGATTTTCCCGACAATTTTATTTTCCCTGTTAAAGACAAGGAGGGCTTTATGTGAATACGGAGATTTCACGTGTTTTGCCTGGGCTTCTTCAAGAGCCATGATAGCCTCAAATAAAGTGGCATCTTCCGAAACGGTTGCGTATTCAGCTAAGGGAACCATTATTTCCTTAACGGATATTGATTTCATATAAAATCTCCTTAAATATGCTAAAAACTATTCAAATCGGCAGGTTAACTGATAAAGCGGTATATTACCAGCCGCGGTTTTTAATAATTTTATTGATTTCCGCCTTACGGATCCGGTCGTCATGCGCAGCCTTAATTTTGTATGCCTTTTTTATTTTGCCGACGAGATCACTCGTATCGGTCGGTTTCATAAGATAATCAAAGGCTCCGGTTTTCATTCCGTCTATGGCCGTTTCAACCGTAGCGTGTCCGGTAAGCATTAATACATTTATTAGAGGCTTCAGGCTCTTTATCTCTTTTAAGGTTTCAATTCCGTTTTTTCCGGGCATAATTACGTCCAATACCACAACGTCAAAATCCTCTTCTTTAATTTTGGAAAGAGCTTCCTCTCCGTCAAATGCGGTTTGTACGCTGAAATCTCTCAACTCAAGACGCTCCGCCAGAGTTTGAATAAATGCTTTCTCATCGTCAACAAGCAGGACTTTTATTTTCATGTTTTCTCTCCTTGGTTATATTGGTCAGGTATCTTTTATCCCTGTTTTATGCGCGTCTATTATTTGCCTTTCAAGCTCGTTTATCTGTACCGGTTTCTGAAGATATCCGAAAGCGCCCAGAGATAAAGCTTCTTCTTTATCTTTTTCTGATCCGTGCCCGGTAAGCATAATAACCTGGATTTTTGGATATGCTTTTTTTACCCTCCTGAGGACTTCCATTCCGTCAATGCCCGGCATCTTAAGGTCAATAATCATAACATCCGGAACAAGGTTTTCAACAATCTGCAAAGCCTGCTCGCCTGTAAAAGCGACCGATGAACTGAAATTCCGCATCTCGATACGCTCAGACAGAGTCGTTACAAATTCCTCTTCATCATCGACAAGCATGACTTTGATTTTTTCCATACTTACACGGTTTCCTGCTGATATGCGCAATAAACGTGCAAAATCTATTTAAAACTTGCTTAAGAGTCAACACAAAACAACATGTTGTTGCTTTTAATAAGAAGTTTTGTATTCCTGGCATGCTTTTCTGCAGAATTCGTGAAGGTGAAATGATTGCTGGGCTTGATTGCCGGTTGGCGGGACAGGAATAATGAAGGGCCTCTTGCGGGGAATGAGAGTTTTTATTTGACTTGATTCGGCATTGTATGTATGGAAAACCGACTGTGTAGTCAGTTCTGCTCGCGCGCCGCGCATAAAACGGTAATTATCAAATTTGCCGTATTGAGGGCCTTGTCCGGTTTAACAATTACAATCTTTACGATATGAATTGCTCTACAGAAAATTTATTGAACCGAAACAGCGAGCGAATCTGGAATCGATTAAAATTCCTTGCGGTCGAAGATTCCCCGTCCGCTCTGCAGCGGGGAGCTTCAATTCTTCAGAATGATGTTGAAAAAATAGCATGATGAAATAGGTGCTGAATATGCTGACCCGAATTTTTCCTTTTCTTGCCTGGTTTAAAAAATACAGTCTTGAAGCGTTCAGGATTGATGCTGTTTCAGGATTAACCGTGGCCCTTGTTCTTATCCCCCAGTCCATGGCTTATGCCCAACTGGCAGGGTTGCCGCCGTATTACGGGCTTTATGCCTCCTTTCTTCCTCCCATGATTGCCGCGCTCTTCGGTTCAAGCCGCCAGCTTGCAACAGGTCCTGTTGCTGTTGTTTCTCTGATGACATCAGCATCTCTTGAACCGCTTGCGACAGCAGGAAGCGAAGGTTTTATTGCATATGCAATCCTGATGGCTCTTATGGTCGGTTTATTTCAGTTTGCGCTCGGGGTCTTAAAGCTCGGCCTTGTTGTCAATTTTCTCTCCCATCCTGTTGTGAACGGTTTCACAAATGCAGCCGCAATCATAATAGCAACTTCCCAGCTCTCGAAGATGTTCGGCGTCAGTGTCGATAACGAGGCGCATCATTATGAGACAATCATCAAGGTCGTCAAAGCCGCCATGCATTACACCCACTGGCCCACATTCTTCATGGGAGCGTTTGCCTTTGCGATCATGTACGGACTTAAACGCATTGCGCCCAAAATTCCGAATGTGCTTGTTGCTGTTGCCTTAACAACTCTCATATCATGGGGAATAGGGTTTAATTTTAATGCAAAAACAGATGTTTCTACAATAGAATCCCCCGAAGCGCAGGAGCTGATATCAAAATTTAATTCAGCGGTTGGCGAGACAGCCCCTCTTGCGGAAAAACGGGCACAGGCAATTGCCGTTCTTGATGAATTGAAACAAAAGAAAGACCGCATCGCAGTGCTCGATGCGGAGCGGGATGTGAATGTAATTGCCACCCAGATTGAGGTTTTGAGGCTTGAGACACGCATTTACAAGGAAAAGATAAGAGATCTCTTATTTGAAGGCGTCAAGGACCCGGAAGGCAAAAGGAAATTCTATCCGGTAAAGCAGACTCCTGAAGGTCTTGAAACAGACGGCCGCATATGGCGGATAAAAGTCGGCAACAATCGAATTAAAACCGACATGCTTACTATGATCGGAGGGGGTGAAGTAGTAGGCACCATTCCTAAAGGACTCCCCAAATTTTCGATGCCGAAAATCGATTTGAAAATAATTCTGAAAATTTTCCCGTTTGCGGCAATAATTTCTCTTCTCGGTTTCATGGAAGCCATCTCAATAGCCAAGGCAATGGCGGCTAAAACAGGGCAGAGGCTTGACCCGAATCAGGAACTGATAGGGCAGGGACTCGCTAACATTCTGGGCTCTTTTTCAAACGGATATCCTGTTTCAGGATCATTTTCAAGATCGGCCGTCAACCTTCAGGCGGGAGCGGTTACAGGTCTGTCGAGTGTTTTTACCAGTGCGGCCGTTGTAATAACGCTTATGTTCTTTACGCCGCTTCTTTACTTTTTGCCTCAGTCCGTTCTTGCAGCAGTGATAATGATGGCTGTGATCGGCCTGATAAATGTGGCGGGTTTCATACATGCTTGGAAGGCTAAGTGGTATGACGGAGCAATTTCGATTTTATCCTTTATATTTACACTTGTGTTTGCTCCTCACCTTGATAAGGGAATCATGATAGGAGTCGTTTTGTCCCTTGGTGTGTTTCTTTATAACAGTATGAGACCGAAAGTCGCTTCCTTGTCGCGCCATGAGGATGAAGCTCTCCGTGATTCGGCCGCTTTCGGCCTTAAACAGTGTGAGTTTATCGACATGGTTCGCTTTGACGGCCCGCTCTTTTTTGCAAATGCCAGCTATCTTGAAGATAAAATCACCGAACGACTCATGACGAAAAAGAGCCTTAAGCATATTGTGATAGTATGCAACGGCATAAATGATATTGACGCGTCGGGCGAAGAGACTTTATCATTGCTTGTCGACAGAACAAGAAGCGGTGGAGTCGATATTTCACTCAGCGGCGTGAATGAAACGGTGATGAATGTTTTAAAAAATACGCATCTGCTTGAGAAAATCGGGCAGGACCACATATATTCAACGATGGAAAAGGCCGTATGTTCGGTTTATGACCAGACACACACAGACAACAGGGAAGACATGTGTCCGCTTCAGACGGTATGCCGTCTTGCCTGATAATAGATTAAAAAAGGGGGGTTTTTATGTCTGTAATTACTATTTTCAGCGGCACCTTCTGCAAAGACGAACCCGTTGTTAAGAATGTGCTTTCATCCACGGGATATAAGCTTGTAACAGACAATGACATTGTTGCCGAAGCAAGCAGGCTTTCCGGGGTGTCGGCAAATAAGATAATGAAAGCTTTCTCGGCCAAAGAATCTGTCTTTAATAACTTTACGCATGAAAAAGAGGTTTCAATAGCGTGGCTTAAACTTGCTATGGCGGGAAAACTCGCAGGAGATGAATTTCTTGTTTCCGGCTTCACGGGAAGCCTTATTCCTAAAAGCATAAAACATGTGCTCAGAGTATGCATTATTGCCGACATGAAGTTCAGAGTATCTCAAGCCGCTGCCGATCAAAAAATTTCAGAAAAAGAGGCCGTAAAACTGATTCATAAACAGGATGAAGACAGGATGGCGTGGATAAGCAATCTGTTTAAGAAAAATGATCCGTGGGATTCCTCCCTGTATGATCTTGTCATACCGATGGATAAGATGGATCTGGAGAAGGCGGTATCTCTTATAAAGGACAATGCCGGAAAGGAAGTTGTAAAACCAACAAGCCGTTCCAAAAAGGCTGTTGATGATTTTCTCGTCGCCTCAAAAGTGGAGATGCACCTTGCCCGGGAGGGACATAATGTCAATATTTCGGCAATAGACGGCGCTGTGACAATAATCATAAACAAACATGTTCTTCTACTGAGCAAGCTTGAAGACGAACTCAAAGCTATCGCCCGCAAAGTGCCGGGAGTCAAGGCGATAGAGACTAAAGTGGGAGATGGATACTACCAGACGGATATATACAGAAAATATGATTTCAAGATGCCTTCTAAAGTTCTCCTTGTTGATGATGAGCGTGAATTTGTTCAGACTCTGTCGGAACGGCTAATCATGCGCGACATGGGTTCGGCTGTGGCATATGACGGTGAATCTGCGCTTACCCTTATTTCGGAAGATGAACCGGAAGTCATGATTCTCGATCTTAAGATGCCCGGCATAGACGGCATTGAAGTTTTAAAGCGGGTTAAACAGAGCAACCCGGATATCGAGGTTATAATTCTTACCGGGCATGGAACAGAGGCCGACAGGGAATTGTGCATGAAGCTGGGCGCCTTTGCATACCTGCAAAAGCCGGTAGATATAGAAGTTTTGAGCGATACCTTAAAGAAAGCCAACGATAAAATAAGATTAAAAAAAGCCGCTAAATAGTCCAATCATGATCAGTTGTGCTATTACGCACAGGAAGCTCATAATAATGAAGCTTGTTTGGACGATATATGACTCTTTTTGAAAAACTGAAACCTAAATTCTGGGATTATCAGGATGTTGCGGCAGGCCCGTACAAACACCTCTTTAATTTCAGGCGCATCTGGAATCTAGCGGTTGTGCTGATCTCTCTGGTAGCCCTGATTCCATTGGTATCTATCACGCTGATTGATTACGGGGTTACGCAGCATTCAGTTGAATCGGAAGTTCTTCTCCGCACTTCCCGTCTTGTTTCAAATACGTGGCGAACGGTTTCGTTTTTTCTTGCCCAAAGAAGGTCCGCTATTGATTTTGTTGTAAGGGATAACAGTTATAATTCATTGCTTGATCCTAAGAGACTTTCCGCGATCCTTGGAAATTTAAAACAAGGGTTCGGAGGTTTCGTGGACCTTGGCGTTATCGATTCAACCGGGCGGCAAAGAAACTACGCGGGACCTTATAAACTTGAAGGCATCGACTACAGTAATCAGGAGTGGTTTAAAGAGGTTACGGAGAAAGGTGTAAACATAAGCGATGTTTTCATGGGATTCCGGCGAACCCCACATCTTGTAATTGCGGTCAGGTACGACCTTCCGAACGGTTCCTTTCATGTCCTTCGGGCTACCATTGATACCGACAAGTTCAATGAACTTCTTGCCCATCTTGAAGTTAGCGGTCAGGGCGACTCTTTTCTGATAAATAAGGATGGCATTCTCCAGACACCTTCAAGGGATTACGGCAAGGTACTGGACAGGATTCCCCTATCCGTTCCTGAATTTTCTCCCAAAACAAGTGTTTATGAAAGGAAGGCTCCTGACAATAAACAGCTTGTTATAGGTTATGCCTATATTCATGACACACCCTTTATTCTTATGATTGTAAAGCAAAAGAATGAGCTTATGAAACCGTGGCGGAAAACCCGCTTTCAGCTCATCGGATTTCTTATTGCGAGCATAATAATTATAGTCGTCGTGGTTCTCAGTGTTGCAACATACCTCGTGAACAGAATTCTTATTGCAGACCAGAAACGTATCATGACGCTGCATGAGGTTGAATATTCAAACAAGATGGCTTCCATAGGACGGCTTGCCGCAGGAGTAGCTCATGAAATAAATAATCCGCTTGCGGTTATCAATGAAAAGGTCGGTCTTATAAAGGACCTGTTCACAATAAAGGATGAATTTAAAGGAAACAATAAATTGATTGGGCTCGTCGATTCTGCCCTATCTTCTGTTGACCGGTGCGGCACTATTACAAAGCGCCTGCTGAATTTTGCAAGGCATCTGGATGTTAAGATCCAGATGGTAAATATTGGCGAGGTGATAGGGGATGTCCTCGGATTTCTTTCCAAGGAGGCGGAATACAGGAGTATAGCGGTTTCTATGAATCTTCCCGAAGATATTCCTCAGTTTGAGAGCGACAGAGGGAAGCTGCAGCAGGTTTTCCTTAACATAGTCAACAACGCATTTGCGGCCGTAAAAGACGGCGGCAAAATTGATATTATGGCAAAGCGCGAAGGAGCAAATCTGATTTCCGTAACTTTTACCGATGACGGCTGCGGGATTTCCGAATCGGATTTGAATCGGATTTACGAACCGTTTTTTTCGACCAAAACACGACAAGGCGGAACCGGCCTCGGTCTCTCCATAACTTACGGCCTTGTTCAGGAACTGGGTGGAAGCATAGGAGTGCAAAGCGAGGTGGGCAGAGGTACAAGTTTCGTTGTTACCATACCGCTTAAGATGGAGAAGAAGGAGAAAAAAACCGATGAAAGTGTTGCTTGTCGATGATGAGAAGGAGCTTGTATCAACTCTTGCTGAACGGCTCTCTTTAAGGGATATAGAAGCGGACTGGGTTACAACCGGGGAAGCGGCGATAAAAAGCGTTGAATCAAAAACGTATGATATTGCCGTTCTCGATATCAAGATGCCGAAAATCAGCGGAATTGAACTTAAGAAAAAACTTGAAGGGATAAACCCGGTTTTAAAATATATTTTCATGACCGGCCACGGATCGGAAGATGATTTTATTACTGCTTCAAGCGAGTTAGGTGCGGAATATTACCTTGTTAAACCGGTCAACATCGACGATCTTATACGGAAAATGAAAGAGGTTCTTATTAAAAGGGAAAAGGTGTAAGCCGTGACATCAAGAATGGATATAAATGGCGAAAATGCACTGAAGTTTTTTGGAAAGATGACGGCATCGATTTCACACGAACTAAAAAACGTGCTCGCGATTATAAATGAAAACGCCGGGCTTCTGGAAGATCTCTGCGCAATGGCTGAAAAGGGAAAACCGGTCGATCCGGGCCGCATAAAAACCGCTGCGGGAAAGGTGATCAAGCAGGTTAAGAGAGGGGATGTGATTATTAGACGGCTTAACCAATATGCTCACAGCGTTGATGAACTCGATTGTGATGTTGATGTTAATGATATACTGGTGCTTGTTACGGGGCTTGCGGGAAGAATAGCTTTGGTGCGCGGAATAAACTTTGAAACTGATCAGATGACCGATCCGGTTATCATCAACACAAACCCTTTTTTGCTTGAAACGCTCGTATGGCTCTTTCTCGATTATGCAATGGAAGCCTCCGGAGAAGGAAAAACCGTTTCTGTTACCGCCGAAAAACAGCATGGGAATGCTGTAATCAGATTTTCCAAACTGAAAGGTCTCGCCGCAATGCAGCCGGAGTGTTTCCCCGGAGACAGCGAAAAAGCACTTCTTGCCTCCCTGAATGCAAAAGCGGCTGTTGATATCGATGCCGGAGCGATTGTAATTATATTATCTGATAATAATTAGACACGAACGGCTCCAATTATTTCCGCCGTTCAAAAATGAGGCACTTAATAAAGGCATATCGAAGTTCGATATTCGGCTTGTAAATTATCGGCACACGCAACCTTCATTTGTAATGTTTGATCCCCCTTCTTCCGATCCTGTTCCGAAAGAAAGAGGCAGAGTGAAGTCGATGCCGGGATTTTCTGGCAGAAGTACCGGAGGTGATCCAGCATTCGCGACGTAAGCATACTGCCCCAACCCGACATCCAGCGCGCCGGCATTATTGCTGACACCTATGAGTCCGTCCGAAACAAACAGATAGAGTCCGTCCGGAAGTGATCCGCAGTTGCCATCACAAATCCTGGCTTCGTAAGAAGTCCCCCTGACACCAATGACAGCGGTTACAGTCGTCATTTTATAACTGCCCAGGGGCCCCCTCTTTCCAATCAGTCCCGTAATGGCGCGAAGCCCTCCCTTTATGAGATCAAAAAAAGATTTGTCGTCCTTTGGAGACGCCTTATCAAAGTAATATTGAGATATCTTAAACTGGGTATTGGGGCGCAGGATCGTTTCGCTGTCGTCTGAAAACCGGATCCTGGCATAGGTTTTATTCTCGGTAATAAGCGTGTCCCCCTCTTCGACCGGAGAGTTTACGGATAATACCATGATCGTTGCGTCCGCTTTTTTTGCAAAGAGCGGTCCGTTTAACTGCAAAACCTTTCCCACCTGCACGCCGGCAGTGGAGACTGTGCTGAAAATCAATACAAAGGATAGCGCCAGCAGGCTAATTGCAGAAATTTTTGGTTTTTTCGCCCCTAGTTTTCTCATAAGTATTCTGTTCTCCGCGTTTCGTATCTTTCTTCGTGCTTTCCTCAGACTTGTCGTCTTCCTGATTTCCTGAAGACCCCCCTTCAGATATTGTCACCGATGCAATTACATTGGCCGTTTCAAGTGCAACGACCGTATCGCCGGCGGCAACCGAATTGCCGGTCACACCCGCAGTGTCTGTCGTTGAGGGTGTTGACGGAGCAGGTGCCGGTGGTGGCGGTGACGGAGGCGTCCCACCGGACATGCCAATAATAAGTGGATAGGTTACACTTTCCGTAATGCCCCAGATATTCACGAAATCCCATCCCGTAAATGTTGCCTGTTGTTTCATCTGGGCTGTTGTCCTGCCCGTACCACCATCGCTGGTTGCCCGACCGGATGTCTGGGTATCCCAGTAGCTGCTTACTATGGGACCAACACCATAATTATATCCCACCAATCCACCAACCGATGAAGTCCCGCTAACCGCTCCCGAACTGTATGAATTGGTAATGCTCCCGCCGGTGTAGAGCGTTCCAGCCAATCCTCCTACCCAGGTATTCCCATTTACAGTGGCTGTGCTGTATGAATTGATTATGCTGCCGGCGCTCAGCCCAACCAAACCTCCGACATTATTGCTGCCGCTGGTCACGCTTCCCGTAGTATAGCAACTAACCACATTGGATCCCGTATGTGCAACCAATCCGCCTGTTTGAAAACCGCCGGTGATATTCACATTCTCAAACCCTACATTCATGATCCAGCCGCCGATAGTTCCGCCAAAAGGGCCGACATATTGTGTTGCGGGACGGTTGATATATAACCCGGTAACGATATGCCCGAGTCCCTGGAATATGCCGCTGAATGAAGCTCCGACTGTAAGGCTGTTATCGCCAAGTGGTACAAAACCGGCGCCGCTGTTCCATCCCGATGTGGCTGTGGCATCAATATCTTTACCGAGAGCGTAGTTGCCGGTAAGGTTTGTATTAATGGCTTGAAGGTTGTTGACGTTATTGACCAACATATATGCCGTTGGTGTAACGCCGGTGAAAGAGCCTGAATAGTCTGTCGGAGTTCCATACCCAGCCGGGGGATTATAGAAGATTGATGCTGTGCCTCCTCCCGTCAGGGTTACTGAACCGATCAAGAATACGTTCCCGGCCCCGCTCCCGTCCGAATCTGATCGGAGAAAGAGGCTGCCGCCGGCGTTATTAGTTATGTTGTAATTGGCAGTGATATTGTTATGAGCGCTAAGGGTCAGAGTGTTACTGGTTCCCCAGGTTACATGGTCGTCGACCGTGATGTCTCCAGCTGCCGCTCCCGCACTGTCAGTCTGGATGGTTATGTTCGCAGAGTCAAGTTGAGATCCCAGGTCACCGCCCGACATATCGCCGCCGACTTCGGCTATAGTAAAATCGGTCGGGTCGAGGAGCAGTGTCCCGGTCTTCCCGAGAGGCGCCCGGAGGTCAGTGAGACCATGGTAGGCAAGTGTCCGCTTGCCGGACACCTCGGCATTTCCCCCGTCACCGCCAGATACTCCACCCCTGGCGCTGATGGCGCCGTAAAACTCTGTCTTATTGTCAGCCCAGAGTACCACTTTGCCTCCGTCACCGGTCTCAGTCGCATCTGCCTTGATTACAGCGTCTTTGCCGACATAGGTTTCCTCAGCATTCTGAATGGACGGGTTCATTCCCTGATAATCCCCGCCGACGATGACGGTTCCACCGCCGTCATTGCCGGAAGCATTGATCTGTGCATTGCCGGTCAGATTGACTTGATTGCCTAGGATCTGTATATCACCGCCCTTTCCTTCATTTCCTGTGGCAGTGACCATGCCGGATACCTGTGCGTTTCCCGATTCGCTCTCAATTTTTATCTGCCCGCCCTGAGAGCCGTTTGCGCTGGTTACGCTTCCTGCATCAAGGGTTACATCTTTGGAAGCCATGAAAAAGATCCTGCCGTTTTCCCCGACTACGGCACTGTCCGCATTGACATGGCCTTTCTGTTGTATCAATCCGCCATATATCCCGACTTTGCCGCTACTGGCAATTATCTCTCCGAGATTCACCGCCTTATTCTCCGGTGCGCTCACAACGACTGATATTTCAGGATCCATGGAATCGACAAGCTGAACACTGTGTCCTGCAGCAAGGATCACTTCTCCTTTGGGGGAATTTATAATTCCGCTGTTTTCGACATCCGGAGCTATCAGATACACCTTGCCACCCGCAGGTGTGGTGATGATCCCCTGGTTCTGAATAGATCCGGCCGCGCTGCCTGCAGCAAAGTTGTATTTTCCTGCCAGAAAATCCTGATTGCTGATATTCAGGGTCGAAACAACGAGCCCATTGACGTCGACCCGTGACCCCTGGCCGAAAAGTATGCCGTTGGGGTTAATAAGAAAAACCCTGCCGTTTGACTGCAACAGGCCGAGAATCCGGGAGGGGTCCTGGCCGATGACCCGGTTCAGAACAGCGCTTGAGCCGCTCTGCTGGATAAAGCGTACAGCTTCATTGGAAGCGATCGAAAAGCTCTGCCAGTTGATGATAGAGTTGGGGCTATTGGTGATAGTTAGGTTGTTACCCTGGGTACTAAAAGTAGCCTGTCCGTTGACTGTCTGCTGCCCGGCAGGAAGGGCAAAAACCGTGCTTGCGCTGAAAAAAACCAGTGTAATTATTGAAATAAGTTTATTTGCAACCGGGAGGCAACCCCTTATGTTTAAACGCTTTCTTTTCATGGCAAACTCCTAAATTTTTCCCGTCGTCCTTATCACGAAGTTCGATATTTGAAATCCGAAATACGGCTGTTTTTAAAACAACAGGCTGGCAGATATATGCCAAACAGAGCTCCATCTCGACGTACTCCTGTCAGGGGGATCGGCCACAAACCCGAGATCAACCGAAACGGTGAATTTTTTGCCGTCGGTTATCCGCAACCCGGGACCGATGCTGGCGATTTCCGTGCTTTTCGTCTCACCCGGGAGAGGGTCTATGCGGGAGACATAACCTCTGTCATAAAAAACCAGTGCACGGGACTGGATATCTTTGATTCCGAGCAGCTTGCACAGGTCCGGCGTATGGATCTCGATGCTCCCCGAATATCCCCTGTCGTCGGCAAATTCCCTCTCTTCAAAACCGCGGACCGAGTTCGCTCCTCCGATCCCGAACTGCTCGCTAGCTACGAGCAGATCATCGGTATATTGGCCGTTGACCGCCGCACGTGCCTGCCAGTCGCCGCCTAAAGAATAGGACAGATTCGCTCCTAACCGGATAATGTTATAATTCCGGGGCGCACCGGTTCGTGCGCTTTCGAAATCCGCCGCACCGTCTTTTCCTCCCCAGTTTCCCGGCAGATTCTGCAGATCCGTCACATAAAAGCCGGCATGGCTTTTATCCGCAGTCCAGTTTCCGGCGTATGTGAGGCTGGCGGGATGTATCGTTATATCGTTACCGAGCTGAAATCCCAGAAAATCGACGTTGTTTTTATAATCACGATATTCAAGACCGAGGGTGATTTTATGTTCATAGTTTCCAATTCTTGTGAGATTCTGGTTGTAGCGTGTTCCCAGAATCGTCCCTTTACCGCTCACATCCATATTAGTTCCAGCTGCGCTTATCGTGCCGGAATCGACATTCGAATAAGCGGCTATCAGATCCAAAGAAGACCCCATTGAATAGAATGGCAGACGATATCCTGTGCTGAATATACTGACACGGTCGGGCTTCTCGGGAGAAGTTATGTACTGCAAAGTCATAAGATGGTCGAGGTTGGCTACATTGGCATGCTGAAGGAGTATTCCCAGGCGCGATGACCCTGTTTCCCTGGTTCCGGTGTTGTTTGCTGTTAAGCCGGCCTTCCAGGGCTTCTCATCTTTTACCGCTATGTTCGCGTCAATCTCATTTTCAATTGCGCTGTTTTGCAGCGAAACATTGATCTTTTTTGCAGGGTTATCATTGGCAAGCTTGAGGCTTCGCGACAGGACATTGAGATTCGGCGCATCGCCCTGGCGCAGCACCGGCACGGAGTTGCGGATATTTTCAGTGTCAAAAAACCGGTTTCCCTCGACACGGATCTTCCCGATGCGTTTTTCCGTGACTTTCAGGCGAACGATTCCTTTCTCGATCTCCTGTTCCGGCAGCGTTACTACAACCATGTAAAAACCGCGGCTGCGGTAGGCCTGTTCCACGGCCTCATGTGCCTCCTGCACCGTTCCGAAATCTCTTTCCTTTCCGGTAAAAGGTGCGAGGATGGCTTCAAGTTCATCTGCAGAAATCAGTGTATTTCCTTCAACCTGGTAATTCCTGATTTCAAAGCGGGGAATTTCTCCCCGGCCACCGTCTGCGGCAAAGGCACTAAAGGCAAACAAAACTGCTATTCCCGTAAATGCAATCAGAAAGGTGCGCGTCATGTGTGCTCCATCCGTATGTGTGATAGGAACTTTTACCGGTGCATGACCCGGAACAACAACTCTCAATTCATTTTCATATGCCCAAATGCGGCTATGTGACTAACACCTTTCGTCAGTATCGTCAAGATAAATCAATACGTTTCCCTTTCGCACCTGCGGGAAAATCCATCAAAGCTGTTCCCTGATTTTGGCAAGGGTAGATTCGACCAGATCTCTTATTTCCTTAAGCCTCTTTTCAGACATTGCTTCGAATCTTAAGACAAGCGCCGGCTGAGTGTTGGATGCCCGCACAAGCCCCCATCCGTCTTCAAAGAGCACTCTCACCCCGTCGATATCTATTATTTTGTAACTTTTTCTGAAAAATTCCGTGACTTTTTTAACGAGGGTGAATTTTTTGTCGTCCGGGCATTCAACCCTGATTTCGGGCGTTGAATAGGTTTTTGGAACATCGGATAAAAGTTCTGAAATTTTCTTCCCCGTATTTGCTATTATTTCAAGGAGCCTGCAGGATGCGTAAACTGCATCGTCAAAACCGAAATAGCGGTCGGCAAAAAACATGTGGCCGCTCATCTCTCCGGCAAGTTCGGCTTTTTCTTCCTTCATTTTTTTCTTTATGAGAGAGTGCCCGGTTTTCCACATGATTGCACGCCCCCCGTGTTTTTCGATGTCATCGTACATTGTCTTTGAGCATTTGACTTCGGATATAAAAGTTGCGCCCGGTTTTCTTGAAAGAATCTCCCTTGCAAAAATAATCATAAGCTGATCACCGAAGACTATATTTCCTTTTTCATCGATGACACCTATACGGTCGCCGTCTCCGTCGTAACCGATGCCGAGATCCAGACCCTTTTCCCTGACAAGCGCTATAAGGTCTTTCATGTTCTTTAAAACCGTCGGGTCGGCTTCATGATTGGGAAAAGTGCCGTCCATGTCACAATAAAGATCATGAACTCCGCATCCGAGACTTTTTAAAACCGGAACCGCAATTACACCGGCTGTTCCGTTTCCTGCGTCAATTCCGACTTTAAGAGGCCTTGATATGGATATGTTTTTATTCAGAAATTCTTTATACGGCGTAATCACATCGGCAAATGAGCGGGATCCTTTTCCCGATGAAAAAGTTTTTTTATTAATGATTCCGAGTATTTCAAGGAGTTCCTTGCCGTGCAGGGAATCGGAGTCGATACAGACTTTAAAACCGTTATATTGAGGCGGATTGTGACTTGCGGTAACCATTACCGCCCCTTCCTGAGAAAGATGCTGTATTGAAAAATAAAGAATCGGGGTAGGGCAGATTCCGATATCAATCACATCGCAGCCGGTTGACAACAAACCTTCAATAACCCTTTCCGAATAACTGTCCGAGGTTAACCGGCAGTCGCGACCGACAGTCAGCTTTGATTTGCCGTGTTCAAGAAGATAGGTTCCGATCCCTTTTCCTATCAATATTACATCTTCTTCTGTAAGATCCTTACCGGTTATTCCTCTTATGTCGTATTCTCTGAATATTCCGGGATTCATGGCGATGCCTCCTTTTTTTATAGCCCGATTAATAAACTGACTATTCCTATGATTAAGCAGTATGGTGAAAAATAATGGAGCCGTCCTTTCTTTACAATATAAAAAAGGAGTTTGAGCGCAAAATATCCTGCAATACAGGATGCAACAGCGCCTGTAACCGCGGTCTTTACCGGAACAGATGCGCTCCCGGAAAGATCACCGAAGCTCAATAAGGATGCGCCGAGTATAGCAGGGATTGAAAGAAGAAACGAATATCTTGCCGCTGTTTCATGATTTAATCCGAGAAACAAACCCGTCGCTATGGTTGTACCTGATCTGGATAATCCCGGCATTATTGCAAGGCCCTGGGATATTCCTATAATGAAAGAATCCTTTACTGAAAAATCGGAGATCTCCTTTTTTGAGCTTTTGACAAAGCGTGTGAAAAATAAAATTATGCCTGTCAAAATAAGCATGGAGCCCGCAATTAAGACGGATGAAAAGAGCTGATCTGCAATTTTGTGAAAAAGAAGACCGATTACGGCTGTCGGGATTGATCCTGTTATGATTAATAAAGCGAGTCTTAAGTTGGAATCTTCATTTGACGGAACAAAAGAGCCTGTTTTAAAGACCATTTTACAGTAGCGTAACACTGAAAGAATGATGGCATAAATATCCTGCCGGAAAAAGATAAAGACGGCAACAAGCGTGCCCAGATGGACACTTATGTCAAAAAAGAGCTCCGCCTCTTTCAGTCCGAAAAGATGCTGAAAAAGCACAAGGTGTCCCGAGCTGCTTACCGGAAGAAACTCTGTCAAGCCCTGGATAATTCCGAGGATTGATGCCTGTAAAATATTCATATCATCCCTTCAAAACCGCCATCGGTCTGAGCTTTGCCACCATTTTTGAGATACCTGCTCCGTGAACCACTCCGACTACCTGCGAAACATCCTTGTAGGCTTCGGGCATCTCTTCACCAAGGGTTGATCTACCTGTCCACCTGACAAAAATTCCCTTGTCTTCAAGTTCACGCTGAATGGATCTCCCCCTGCTTTTTTTCAATGCGGCGGTTCTGCTTAAGACGCGCCCTGCGCCATGACATGTCGATCCGAAGGTCTCTTCCATCGCTTTTTCGGTTCCTGCAAGGACATAAGATGCCCTTCCCATATCGCCCGGAACGAGTATCGGCTGGCCGACAGGCCTGTATTTTTCACAAACGGACTCGTGCCCGGGGGGAAAGGCCCTTGTGGCTCCTTTTCTGTGAACACAGACAATACGCTTTTTGCCGTCAATAATATGGGTCTCTTTTTTTGCTATATTGTGGCAAACGTCATAAACGAGGTTCATGCCGAGATTTCTCGGACCTGTTCCAATAACTTTCATAAACACTTCACGGGCCCTGTGCATGAGAATCTGCCTGTTTGCCCATGCGTAATTGGCTGCGCAGGCCATGGCATTAAAGTAGCGAATACCGGCGTCAGACTGGATCATTGAACAGGCAAGCTGCCTGTCCGGAAGCTCGAATCCGAGCTTTTTACTGTTTTTTGTCATATACGCCAGGAAATCATCACATACCTGGTATCCCAATCCCCTTGAACCGGAATGGAGCATGAGAGTTGCCTGGCCCTCAAAAAGACCAAAAACCCGGGCTGTTTCAGTATCATATATTTTTTCAACCATTCCTATTTCAACAAAATGATTACCTGAACCAAGAGTTCCGAGCTGCCTGAGTCCCCTTTCAAGCGCCTTGTCGCTTAACATATCAGGGTCGGCATTTTGCATGCATCCGAAATCTTCCGTCTGCTCAATGTCAGATTCCTCGCCCATGCCATGCCTTAAAGCCCATTTGCTTCCCTCTTTCAAAACCTTTTTTTCCTCGGAATAGGTCAGCTTTATTGAACCTGTTGAGCCCACCCCTGAAGGGATGTTGCGGTGCAGAGAATTAACAAGATCTTCGAGTTTTTCTTTAACATCCTTTGCGGTAAGCAGTGTTGTTGCTAGGCGTACCCCGCAGTTTATATCGTATCCCACTCCGCCCGGAGATATAATTCCCGTTTCCCAGTCAAATGCCGCGACACCCCCTATCGGGAATCCGTACCCCCAGTGGATATCGGGCATTGCGAGGGAGGCTTTTATGATTCCGGGCAGAGTCGCAACATTTGCAACCTGTTTTACCGCTTCTTCCTGCTTTATGCTTTCAAGCATTTCCCTGTCGGCATATATTATTCCCGGAACACGCATGGATCCAGTTTTAGGGACTTCCCACCGGTATTCATCGATTTTTATCAATTCCATAGCTATTACCACAATCACCTGAACCCTTGAATCCTTTGGGCTTATACATCAAAGATTATTCTTGCTTTCCATTCCGAGTTTTTTCCTTCAACCTCGATCTGATGATATGTTACAGCTTTCAATTCACTTTTTATCAGGTGGCGCGCCGGAACATAAGGTTCGTATTTCACATTTGCGGACAGGGTGTATTCTGAAATGGAAACTATGTCTGCGATTTTAACAAGCAGTCCCTTTCCTGTCCAGAGATATAAAAGCTCTCTTAGCCAGTTTACCATGAGATCCGGCCAGTCTTCACCGGAAATATTGATGTTTATTTCAGATAAGGCGTTTAATCTGTTTGTGTCTGTTATCACGTCATACATCGCACCGGCCGCGTTTTCAAAAAGCTCCTTCAGTCTGGTACCGTAAACCTCAATGCCAAAGTCGGCAGTATGGTCTATAAGCTTATAATTCATATTTGAGATTCTAGTTGAAAAAACGGGTTCAAGCGGTTTTTTCACTCGAATCCTTGACCCCTGTTTTATTTTTACGAAATCGTCGATACTTCGCCTGTTTTCTTTGTGCTGTAACCGCCTAATACCTCAACCCGGTTTTTAAAATCTTTTGTGTTTATTGTTTCAAGAAGAATTTGTATGTTTTCGGTATCAAAATATATTTCAGGGATAACAAGATCGTACTGTTCTGTTACAACAGGAATAAAATCAAGATGAAGAGCATTTGCCGCGGCAAATATACCAAGCCCGACATCGGACGAGCCGCTCAGCACAGAAACTGCTACAGACATGTGTGTAAATTCTTCGTTATCATATCCCTTTATATGTTCCGGATCTATTTCAAGCTGTTTTAATCTGTAATCAAGAAGTATCCTGGTCCCTGATCCTCCCTGCCGGTTGATGAAGGTGATCTCCTTTCCGGCAAGGTCTTCGATTCCCTTAATTCCCTTCGGGTTTCCTTTTGCAACGATGAGGCCCTGATCCCTGAATACAAGGTGAACGAGTTTTATTTTCATGCCGGGGAGATGCTTTTTTATGTAAGATACATTGTATGATCCGTCTGCGGTATCAAGAAGGTGGGAGCCCGCAAGATGGCATACTCCTGCCTTTATCGCCATGAGTCCGCCCATGCTCCCGACATGACTTGAAGAAAGGGTGAGGTTGTTGCGTCCAGCCCTTATCCTGTCCGCAAGAACATCGAGTGTATTGTCATGGCTCCCTACAACAACGATAGTATTATTTACGAAAGAAAGAGGACGCAAAAGTTCCGCGGAAACAGGTGTCTGTGCGTTTATTCCTTCAACATGATTTGGTATTCGGATAATTCCGTCCGCTTCTGTAATCGTTGTAATGCATCCCGCACCCCTTGGAAGAGGTGTTGCTATTATTCTTTCTCCAACCTTCCCGAGTTTTACCCTCAGAAATTCCTCTACACCGAGTTTTGATGTTATTTTTTTTGCTGTCAGGACTTCGGCTTTTTGTCTTTCTTTCTCCGGTTGTCCCAACATCTTACATATTAAAGGCTGAACAAACTGCTCAAAAGCTACAATTGCTGATACGGGATAACCGGGAATTCCGAAAACCGGTTTGTTTTTAACCATGCCGATTACGACAGGCTTTCCGGGCATTATTGTTACTCCGTGGACGAGCACTTCACCTGCATCAAGTATAACACTTTTTGAATAATCTTCCGAGCCTGCTGATGACCCGCCGATGATGAGCACTATATCATACTCACTGTCTACTGCTTTTAAGACGGATTCTTTTATTTTGCCTGCATCGTCACTTACTTTTTCGTATCTTTCATAAACTCCGCCTGAGGCCTCCGCGAGTTTCCCGAGAACAAAAGAATTTGTCTCAAGCACCTGACCCGGTTTAAGATCGTCAATATCCATATCTTTCCAGTCAACAAGCTCGGAACCGGTAGGAATTATGAGAACCTTCGGTTTTCTTCTGACGGAAACCGAGAAAATTCCTCCTGAAAGAAGCGCTCCGACACAGTAAGGTGTTATTACGTGATTCTGGGGGAAAAGCAGCTCTGTTGCAACTATGTCCTCCCCCATTTTTCTGACATGCTGCCATGGAACAGCAGGAGCTTCTATTTCGATCCGTTTTTCATCAATGATGTTTACATGTTCGATCATAATAACGGCATTTGTCTCTTTGGGGAGCACATGTCCGGTATTTAGAAAAAAAGCGTCTCTGTTTGTGATAAGCTCCTTTGGACTGGCCTCGCTGGCGCCGAATGTTTTTTCTGCTTTTACTGCGATCCCGTCCATTGCTGCCGCGTGAAAGTTCGGAGAAGAAAGCCTCGCGGTGACAGGTTTTGACAGTACCCGGCCAACAGCATCCGGAACGGAAACTATTTCGCCAGGGAGGCTTGTAATATGAGTAAACCTTGAAAAAAGAATTTCTCTTGCCTCTTCAAGGGTTTTCATTTTCAGATAAATATTACGGGTACTCATAATGAACTCCTCATTGATATTTGATGGGCTCTTTAAAAATCATAACGGAATTACCTGAACGACTGTCCCTTTTTCCAACCCTTCTGTATTCTGACCGATTTCAATTAGCCCGTCTGCTTTAACCATTGTATTTATGAGTCCTGATTTACCCAGGATGGGTTCTGCCCATAGAATGCCCTCTGTTGCGGTTAACCTGATCCTGATGTAATCCGTTCTTCCCTGGGCCGAAGAGACATTTCTTGAAAGGAGCGCGGAAAGAGTCAGCCGGCTTCTGTGCAGGGCTGACAACCCACTTATCTTTTCGATAAACGGCCTTACTACCGAGGAAAAAACTATCATGGCAGAAACCACATGCCCGGGAAGTCCCCATAAAGGCTTTTTGCCCGACCTCGAAAGAATCGTCGGCTTCCCGGGGCTGATGGAAATACCATGTACAATTATAGCAGAGTCAGGGAGCTGTGACAAAACTTCTATTGTAAAATCACGAACACCCACGGAGCTTCCTCCCGATATTAAAACCATGTCGGAAGCATTAAGCGCTTCACCACATTTTTCAAAAAGGCTGGTAAAATCGTCCTTAACAATTCCAAGGTGTAATGGAATACACCCCGCTTCCTTTACCTGGCCCGAAAGAGTATAGGTGTTAATATCCCTGATTTGCCCGGGGCCCGGAATTGAGGAGACAGGGACTATTTCATCGCCTGTTGAAATTATACTGATAACCGGTTTCTTGAATACCGAGACCCTCTCTTTCCCGAAAGCTGAAAGGAGTCCTGTTTCCTGGGGTCTTATTTTCTGCCCGGCAGACAGTATGATATTGCCTCTGGTGAAATCTTCCCCTTTCTCAATCATATGCTGGCCGGGAGCAACGCTTTTATATACTTCGATTGTTTTTTCATCCAGGGCTTCTGTATGTTCAATCATCATTACGCTGTCCGTTCCTTTTGGAAGCATACCGCCGGTTGAAATTTTTACGGCTTCGCCA
>JAHJJB010000280.1 GCA_018823005.1 Pseudomonadota bacterium
CGGGGGGATAATGGGGCCCATGAAATTATGCGTTTCTATCCTTTCCCGTTTTAAGCCCAAACACCTCAACAAAGAATTCTTGGGGGAGCAAATAGAGGACTTGGAATTGAACGGGGTCGGGCCTTGATAACTTATTGATTTGTATAATGCCCGTTTTGGGGTTAAAAAAAGGGATATAGGGTAGAAAAAAGGCTGCTTTTGTAGTATTAATTTATGAAAATCGGTGGGTTAGTGTGGCCCGACCCCGGAAAAACGATCAGACTTTGTTCATTTCGGCTCAACTTCGTTGTTCAGCCTTCGCATGACATTTTTATTATGCCTTGACACTATATTTTGCACGTGTTACTATACGTGTAAAGTATAAGGAGCTGATTACAATGCAAAAAAAACTTACGATAACCATAAATGAAGAGGTTTATGAAGGCTTGCGAACAGTTGTTGGATCACGAAAAATCAGTCGCTTTATTGAAGAGTTAGTTCGCCCTCATGTTCTCAAAAGCAACATGTATTCCGCCTATAAGGAGATGGCCTCTGATCAAATCAGGGAATCTGAAGCTCTTGAATGGGCCGAAGGGACTATTGGAGATATAAAAGATGAAGAGATGTGAAGTGTGGTGGATTAATTTCGAACCTTCTACTGAAGGTGAAATCCGCAAACAAAGACCTGCTATCATCGTTAGCAATGACGCTGCAAATCATTATCTGAACCGAGTCCAGATTGTGCCTATAACGAGAATATTGATAAACTTTACCCGAGTGAAGCATATGTGACATTTCGTGGTAAGAAGTCTAAAGCAATGGCTGATCAGATTACTACGGTAAGCAAAAAGAGGCTTATCAATTCAGACGGCTCCATTTCTAAAATTGAAATGGATAGTCTCAGCAAGGCCATCACAACCCAACTCGGCCTTTAAAGCAGAACATTTTTTTGCGCAGGGCACAAAACAACCGGTGTCAGTGAAAATTGCGTTATAATTTCCAGGCATTTTTCAGCATATCTGGGCGGGATAATGTTTGGGGTAACGGTGACGCCCATGAAATTATGCGTATCTATTCTTTCCCGTGTTAAGCCCCAAAACCTCAACAAAGAATTCTTGGGGGAGCGGATAGAGGAAGCGTACGCGCCGAGTCCAGGGAAGGTGAGAGGATTTCTTTCACATTCATCCTTCCCATCCATCTGCCGTAAACGACATAAACAGTCAGGCTGCAATATGGAAGAGGCAATTAAACGCGCCGCAGATTTACTGGAGCGCTCCCGCAAGGTAGTGGCTTTTACCGGTGCTGGAATCAGTACTGAATCGGGAATCCCGGATTTTCGAAGTCCGGGAGGGATCTGGGAAAAATATGAACCTGTTTACTATCAGGATTTTTTAGAAAGCGGGGAGGCCCGCCGCAGGTACTGGTTAAGGAGCAGGGCCACCTATCCGGTTCTCCGGGATGCCGAACCTAACCCGACCCATCTTGCTCTGGTTGAACTGGAGAAGATGGGAAAACTCGATTGCATAGTCACTCAAAACATCGACCGCCTGCACCACAAGGCAGGCAACCTGCCCGAAAAGATTATAGAGATTCACGGTAACAGTGCCTTTGCTGTATGCCTGAATTGCCGCAGGATTTATCCCCGGGAGGAGATCCAGAAGATCCTGGAAGAAAATGATGGAATCGAAGTGCCGCATTGCATCCGATGTAAGGGATTTTTGAAGGATGCCACCATTTCATTCGGGCAGCCCATGCCGGAAGAGGAAACGAACGAGGCCATGCGCAGGGCACGGGCATGTGATTTAATGCTTACACTCGGCTCTTCCCTCGTTGTTTACCCGGCCGCCTATCTGCCCCGGTATGCCCATGAGGCAGGCGCAAAACTGATCATCATCAACATGACGGCTACACCGCTTGATCATCTTGCCGGCGTGGTAATCCATGGGAAAACCGGCGAGGTGCTGCGGCAAATAGTAGAAGAAGTCGGGATAAGACAATCCGCACTCAATGTTGAGAGGTCATAATTGACTTGCGCGGAAAAATTACCGGATTAAATGAGCTTCAGAGAAGAATCCCGTTTCTCTTCTTTATCAGCAGATAAAAATTTCTGCTGGAACCCTGCTTATAAGGCGAACCCCGGTTTCTGTTACCATGAATACGCTTTCAATTCCTGCCGAAAATTCGTTCAGGAATACCATTTTGGGCTCAAGTGCAAAGACCATTCCCGGTTGCAACCGGTCATTCCTGCCCCTTGCAATTACAGGCTGTTCTACAAGTTCCAGCCCGACCCCATGTCCGATGAAAGAGACCTTGTATCCGGGAGGTCCGAGAAAATATTCGGCATAACCGAGCGATCCGGCAATGGTTTCGGCATGCAGGAAAAGCTCACCGGTTGTTATTCCCGGCCTGACTTTTTCAAGAACGGAGTCGTGAATTTCAATTGCTGCCCGGCAGGCCTTTAAAGCCTTGTCAGGCATTGAGCCTATTGCAAACATTCTGGTCTCATCCATATGGTATCCGTTCATTACGGCGGAATAGTCGATCATTATCGGTTCATCCGCGGCCAGAAGCTTATTTCCGGCCCCGCATGGGAAAGCGGCGGACGTGCCTTCGCCACTTGCCGGCGAGTCAAGGAGGCCAACCATTCCGCCGCTTTTGCCGCTTAAAATATGCCAGGTATAACCTTCGGTTTGGTAATCCCTGATCCTGAGCTGGGCACCGTGCCCGTGTTTGCGGGAGAAGGCATCCAGGATTCCGGAGAATTCCATTTCCGTGAGTTCCGGCCTGATTATTTCTCTTGCGTAGGCGAATGTGGCCCGTGACAGTTCGGCTGTTTTTTCCATCTGTTCGATTTCCCAGGAGGATTTGATCATACGGGTCTTCAATATGGAAGCAGAGGCATCAACAAATTTTAAGGCGGGAAAGATTGTCCGGTAAAAATTGAACTGTTTAACCGGCAATACGTCGAATTCAAGACCCATTGTCCCGGGAAGCTTACCGTAATAATCAGTGATCAATCCGGGAATATCTTTTATGGAACTTATTTCAATTATATGCTTGAGAGGAGATTCCGTTAATGCCCTTGGGAGGTATTTTTTAATGAATAAAAGAGGTTCCCCTTCGGCGGGTATGTATAAGTAACCGTTCTGAGATGTGCCTGTGAAATAAAACTGGTCGACCCGCTGACTGATAAAGATTCCATCAATCTCATTTGTCCGAATCTCTTTCTGTAGTGCATCCTTGCGGGCAATGATTTCACTTTCCGGTACCTTAAATTCTTCCATGAGAGTTCCTTTAAGAGTTTACATCATCAAACGGTAGAAAATAGTACCTGAAAGGTATCAAAAATCAAGGGAATACATTCGAATCTAAGCTCAGGTTGAAGCCTGAGGAAATGCGAGCGCTTCGACTAAAACATAAGCTGCCTGTAATGCCTCTGTGGGGCAAAGCGGAAAACACTCTTTGCACTTCCAGCACTCCTTAGAGGCTATCTCAGGGATAAAACTGATCTCTTTTCTTATTCCTCTATCGATAAATCCGACCGCATTCTTCTTCTTGACCTCGGCGCAGTACCTTACACAGAGACCGCAATGAATGCAGAAGGAAGCCTCTTTTTCAAAACGGTTCCTGTCTGCACCATATTCTTTAGCCAGATCCTGCAGGATGAATGAATCGGGAGCATGGGCCATCTGGAGTTCCAGGATCATTTTACGGATTCTGTCTATCTTCTCAGATCTTGTTCTTACGATTAAATTTTTCTCCGCCGGATAGACGCAGGAAACAACGATTCTCGTCCCGCCCCGCGTTTCAATTTCCACTATGCAAAGCCGGCAGGCACCGTAGGGCTCCAGCTTCTCATGGTGACACAGTGTGGGGATCGATATTCCGGCGCTTCGGGCAGCATCTAAAAGGGTTATTCCCTGCTTGGCCGTGACCTCTTGTCCGTCTATTTTTAACAGAATTTCGCTCATTTTTCCTTGCTCTTTCTTGCTATAGTTCTGGCTTCTTCAGGTATAGGAGGCGGAACAGGCTCCCCGGAAATTTTTCTCACCGCCTGAAAACGGGAAGGGCACACTTCAAAGCAGGTTCCGCACTTAGTGCATTTCTCCTGATCAACGATATGAATCAGGTTCTTGCCGCCTCTGATTGCATCCGAAGGGCATTTCCTTGAGCAAATCAAACAGGCCTGACACTTCTTCGGGTCAATATAAAAGGAAATCAGTTCCTTGCAAGACAGGGCAGGGCACCGCTTCTCCTTTATATGGGCCTCATACTCGTCCCTAAAGTATTTAAGCGTGCTCAAAAACGGGTTGGGAGAACTCTTGCCCAAAGCACAAAGGGATGCTTCTATGGCTGTTTCGGATAACTGTTTCAAAAGCTCGATGTCACCCTCTTTCCCTTTTCCTTTGGTGATATTGGTGAGAATCTTAAGCATCTGTCTCATGCCTTCACGGCAGGGTACACATTTGCCGCACGATTCATCTGTAAGGAACTCGAGGAAGTATCTTGCGACATCTACCATGCAGGTATCTTCGTCCATTATGATCATCCCACCTGACCCCATCATAGATCCGGCCTGGGTGAGTTCATCAAAACCAACCGGCAAATCCAAAAGCTCCTCAGGGAGACATCCGCCGGACGGTCCTCCGGTCTGCACAGCTTTGAATTTCTTGTCGCCGGGGATTCCGCCCCCTATTTTGTAAATAATATCTCTAAGAGAGGTCCCCATGGGCACTTCTACAAGGCCCGTATTGGTTATTTTCCCAACAAGGGAGAATATTTTTGTGCCTTTGCTGCCGTCAGTTCCGAGCTGAGTAAACCAGTCGGCTCCGTTATTGATGATAAGCGGCACATTTGCCCATGTCTCGACATTATTCAAAACACTCGGTCTGCCCCATAGGCCTACGATGTTGGAGCGTATGTACTTGGGTCTCGGCTCTCCCGCTCTCCCTTCCAGTGCTGTCATCAAAGCGGTCGATTCACCGCATACGAAAGCGCCGGCTCCCTTGTGAACTTTAACAATGAAGTCGAAGCCTGAGCCAAGAATGTTTTTCCCGAGGAAACCGTACTCTTCAGCCTGCTTAATAGCTATGTTTACGTTTTCTACCGCTAAAGGATATTCCTGCCGCACATAAATATACCCTTCGTGCGAACCGATGGTATATGCGCCGATTATCAGCCCCTCGAGGACTGAGTGGGGATTACCTTCCAGAAGGCTCCTGTCCATATAAGCTCCCGGATCGCCCTCGTCTGCATTGACTATCACATACTTTACATCACCGGGGGCATTGCGGGATCCTTCCCATTTGATTCCTGCGGGAAAGCCTCCTCCACCTCTTCCTCTCAGGTTTGCCCTCTTTACTTCCTGTAACACCCGGTCCGGTGTCATGCCGGAAAGGACCTTGGCAAGCGCAGAATAACCGCCTATTGCCAGATAGTCATCGATATTCTTGGGGTCAATGCTGGTGTTGGGGCCGAAAACAATCCGGCTCTGATTCTTGTAAAAGGGGATGTCGGATTCATGAACTATCTTTTGATTGGTGGCTGGATCGGTATAGAGCAGGCGCTCTATGACCTTCTTCTGTATGACTGTTTCTGTAATGATTTCAGAGACATCTTCAGGCGTTATCTGGAAATAGCATATTTCCTCGGGGCGAATAACGATAATTGGCCCCCGCTCGCAAAAGCCGTGGCAACCTGTTCTTCTGAATTCAACCTCATCGTTTAAACCCTGTTTTTGGATTTCCTCTTGAATCCTGGCAGCCACATCCCTGCTGCCGGTGGCATGGCAAGCAGATCCTGAACAGAGAGTAATGCAGGTTTTGTTGGGGTCTCTTCCCGCAAGGAGATTTTTTCTGAATGTTTCCAATTCAGCGGGTGAATTTATCCGCGACATAGTTTTTCCTTAATCATAGTTTATTAATACATCTGCTGTCAGCGCCGGTGCCATCTTGCCGTGAGTCTTACCGTCTATTTCCACCACGGGCCCCAATGCACAGCAACCGAGGCAGTTAACAGTCTCAAGGCTGAACTTCAGATCAAGGTCTGTTTCTCCCGGTTCGATTCCGGTCAGGCCTTGTACCGTGTCGAGTACGCGTGATGCACCCCGGACATGGCACGCCGTTCCCATACAAACATGAATCTGGTGGCGTCCTTTAGGGACCAGGCTAAAAGCTTTGTAGAAAGTGGCAATATGCTGTATCCGGGTCATGGGAACCTGCAATCTTTCGGCGACCCTCTCCAATACCTCTCCTGGAAGCCAGCTGTTTTCAGCCTGAATGTCGAGCAGCACCTGAATTAGATAACTCGGCTCGCAGTTGTGTTTGTCAATTATCCGGTCGATTCTCTCTTTGTCCATAGCCTCTGTCCTGATTTTATTCTTTATCCGCTGCCGGCCTTTTTACTTCAGGCCAGAGCAAAGCACTTACGGCTTTCATCGTACCTTACCAATCTCATCTTCGATGAGGCATTAAGATGTTTTGAAACCTTAGACGGGGTGAGGCCTAAAGTTTTTGCAATCGCTGCGGTTGAAAGCGGTCCTTTCCGCAGAAGCGATACAATTTGAGCTACTGCCAGTTTATCTCCGATTGTTTCTTCGAACAGCCGGGTCAGTTCTTCACTTTCGAAGAATTTACGGTATTCTTCTTCCGGCATGGCAGGCAGTCTCAGCCTCTCCCTTTCAACCAGTCTGATATAAGGGACAAGCCTGGTGATCGCTTCCAGTTTTAACTTCAGTTCCTTTTCAACCATGCCTTCGCCCCGGCCAAGGGGCCCCAGTTCTTTTACCTTACTGACAAAACCATTAACACCTTCGACAAAAAGGTTCGATTCACTTCCGGACATAAATTCAATTCTCAATCTCTCCGGGTTCAGCCCGATCTGTTCCAGCAATTTCCTGGCCAGGCTCACCATGGTTAAGGCATGATAATTCCCATGAGTGATATAGTTACATTCATTTAAGTGGCATGCGCCCAGGAAAACCCCGTCCACCCCGTTTGAAAAGGCCCGGAATACATGCGCCAGATCGACCCTGCCGGAACACATGACGCGAATCAGTCTCATTTCAGTTGTATATTGGCTTCTGGAAACTCCAGCTAAGTCGGCTGCGCCATATGCTCACCAGTGGCATACAAACCCTAAAACCTTTGGTTTGAATTTAATTCCTGCATTCATACGTTCTCACCTCGTACTTGATGGCTTTAATCATTGGTGTATATTTCTATACGTTTCCAACCGCGGCATCCATAAGCCCGACAGCCTCTTCCTCCGGAAACGCAGCATCAATTTCGCTCAGGATCTCATCGTCGGTGTAGTGCTTCAATTGTATCGCATTTGTTGCGCATTTTGTGTTGCAGAGACCGTCCCCTTTACATAGAATCGGGTTGACCCTTGCCTTTCTGCCCTGCGGCGTTTCATAGAACTCTATGGCGCCGTAGTTGCACACCGTGATACATGCTCCGCAGGAAACGCATTTGTTCTCATCCACTTCGCACACTGAACCGGAGGCTACCACTATATCATTGGATATAAGAGTCAGAACTCTCCCTGCGGCTCCATAAGCCTGATTGATCGTTTCCCGCATAAGTTTTGGATAATGAGCCAGTCCGCAGAGATAAACGCCGTCTGTTGCAAACTCGACAGGCCTTAATTTGACATGCGCTTCTTTGAAGAAGCCGTCCGGGTTTAAAGTCAACTTGAATAATCCGGCAATCTCCTTTGTTGATTCTGAGGGAATCACAGCGGCAGCCAAAGCAATTATATCGGCATCTATTACAAGTTTTTTGCCTAAAATATAATCGGTTACGGCAACCTTCAGAACCGGCCGGCCTTCGTCCGACGTACCGGGTTCCACCTGCGGTTTATCCTGTGGTTCATAACGTATGAATTTTACGTCTTTATCTGCGGCTTCCCGGTAATAATCCTCATTGAATCCGTACGTTCTCATATCCCGGAAGAGAATATAGATATCCATGCCGGGATTTATCTCTTTCAGTTTCAGGGCGTTTTTTACCGACTCGCTGCAGCATATCCTGCTGCAGTAATTTCTGTCTTCCTGCCTGCAACCCACGCATTGGACCATAACCAGACTTCCGGCATTAACAACTTTTTCTTCCTTTCCGGCAATCCGCTCTTCCAGTTCGAGATGAGTCATGACCCTCTCATCTTTTCCGTAAAGGTATTCGGTGGGTTTATATACATCGGCGCCAACGGCAATAACAGCAGCACCATGTTTTATCTCTGTGACTCCTCTGTCCGATTTAACCCTGGTTATGAAATTCCCGACATAGCCTGCAGCATCAGTGATAACGGCATCGGTATATACGTGTATAAGGGGATGCCTGTATATTTTGCTTATAAGATCATGCAGATATGACTGAACATCGAGTCCGTCGAGAGTATAATGAATTTTTCGTGCCGTTCCTCCGAGATCTTTATCCTTTTCAATCAGGTAAACCTCATGTCCCTGTGTGGCTATGGAGAGTGCGCAGGTCATGCCTGCTATACCTCCTCCGACCACAAGAGCCGTCTTGTTGACCGGCAGGTTAAATTCCTGCAGCGGCTCCAGATGGCAGGCCCGAGCAACAGACATCCGGATTATATCCTTTGCCTTTTTTGTGGCCTCTTCCTTTTCCTTGGGATGGACCCATGAACAATGCTCCCTGATATTTGCCATCTCGAAGTAATACTGGTTGATTCCAGCCTCCCGGACCGTATCCCTGAACAAAGGTTCAAGTGTCCTCGGGGAGCAGGCGGCGACAATCACGCGATTGAGCCCCTTTTCCTTTATAACATCCGTTATTTCCCTGGCGGAGTTGGTGGCACATGAAAAGAGCTGCTCCTGGGCATGGACAACATTCGGTAAAGTTAAGGCAAATTCAACTGTAGAAGGAACACTTACTATCCTTCCGATATTAGACCCGCAGTGGCAGACAAAGACTCCTATCCTCGGTTCTTCTTTGAAGACGTCCCTTTCCGGAGGATATATCCTTTCCCTGGTCAGTTTTCCGCGTCTGTAGTCGAGGAGTTCACCGCACTGGGCGCCTGCCCCGCTGGCACTGAAAACCGATTCGGGGATATCTATGGGGCCCTGGAAGGCTCCGCTTACGAATATCCCGGGCATTGTGGTTTCAATGGGATTTAAAGGATTGACCTTGCAAAAGTTGTGGGAATTCAGTTCAATTCCGAACTTCCCGGCCAGGCTCTTTACATAAGGAGGAGGATTCAATCCGACGGATAACACCACCATATCGAATTCTTCCTCTTTGACGCCGTCATCAGGTGTGGAATAGCGTACGGTGACATTATGAGTTTCGGGGTTCTCTTTTACAATTGATATGTAGCTTCTGATAAACCGGACACCGGGAAGCTTTTCGGCTCTTTCATAGAATCGCTCAAAATCTTTCCCGAATGAACGGATATCGTTGTGAAATACTGTGCATTCCGCCTCCGAGTCATGTTCCTTTGTCAGAATAACCTGTTTCTGGGTATATGTGCAGCATACGGCCGAGCAATAGCTGTTGCCGCCCGGGATAACCTGTCTTGAACCGATGCACTGAATCCAGGCAACTTTATGGGGATGCTTCCCGTCGGAAGCGCGCAATATCTCACCTTCATATGGTCCGGTGGAACATAACAGACGTTCATAGTCCATACTTGTTACAACGTTTGGAAACTCTCCGTAGCGGTATTCCTTCCGGAGTTTTGGGTCGTAGGGCTCGAGGCCGGGAGAAAGAATGATCGCACCTACATTAACTTCTACCTTCTCAGGGGTTTGATTGAAATCTATCGCTTTATTCTTACAGACTCCAAGACATATACCGCATTTCTTATCTTTAAGGTAAAGGCAGCTTTCGTCAATATATGTGACAAGAGGGATAGCCTGTGAGAAATATACATGTACGGCTTTATTTTCCGATATTTCCTGATTAAACCGGTCGGGATATTTGACCGGGCAGTACTCTACACAGGTAGTACAGCCCGTGCATTTGCTCTCTATGATATATCTGGGCTTTTTAGTAAGGGAAACCTTGAAATCACCAGCTTTTCCTTCCACACTGTTGACTTCGGTATAAGTCATAATCTCTATATTCGGGTGCCGGCCGACCTCGACCAGTTTAGGTGCAAGTATTCACATGGAGCAGTCATTGGTCGGAAAGGTCTTGTCAAGCTGGGCCATATGCCCGCCGATGGAAGGCGCTTTGTCAACCAGATACACCTTGAAACCGGCTCCGGCAAGGTCAAGCGCAGCCTGAATACCACTGACCCCTCCGCCGAGAACCATAACATCCCCGAAATTGCTTCCGGCGAAACTCTTGCGAATATTCTCTGCAAGACTCTTGCGAATCTTATCTTCAATTATTTCAAGTTCATTTTCCACTTTCCGTCCCCTCATCAGGTTTCTTCTGTTTCCCTATATTGATTCAGCGATTATCTCTGTAATGTCCCTGATCTCAATTTTTTCAGCGGCTCCTTTGTTCAGCCTGCTCTCCTCAAAATTGGTTATGCAATACGGGCAGGAGGTAGCCAGAATTTGAGCTCCGGCTGCGACAGCCTGTTCTATTCTTATATCGGAGAATCTTTCATTCTTCGGAGTCTCCATCCAGATCCTGCCGCCTCCGCCTCCGCAACATAGACTCTCCTCAAAAGAGTCGGGCATCTCAACCAGCTCCAGGCCGGATATCTTCTTTAAGGCCTCCCGTGGTTCGTTATATATTCCGTTATGGCGGCCAAGATAGCATGGGTCATGATAGGCAACTTTCTTTCCGTATTCCTTGCTGATCTTAAGTCTTCCCTCATGAAGAAGATCGAATAAATACTGTGAGATATGAATAACTTCAAAGTTAACCCTGAACTCGGGATACTCATTTTTGAAAGTGTGGTAGCAATGAGGGGAAGAGACAAGGATTTTTTTCACGCCATTATCGATAAAAGTTTTGATATTTTCCCTCGTCAGGCGTTTGAATAATTCCTCATCACCTGTTTTCCGGATACTTTCTCCGCAGCAGTTCTCCTTGGAGCCGAGTATCCCGAAATCTACCCCTGCTTCCTTGAGGATATTGGCTGTGGCAACAGCCACCTTTTTTAATCTCGGGTCATAGCAGAGGTAGCAGCCCGGAAAGTATAAAATTTCCATTCCTTCGGTAAACGGTTTGACGGAAAGCCCTTCTGCCCAGTCAGCCCTTTTATTCCGTTCTTCATTCAACGGGTTGCCTTTACCGGTGAGGCTCCCGGCTACGGAGCGGAGAGAACGGACAGAGGAAGGGAAAACCCCGTATTCGGTGGCAATTTTGCGCAATGATACCCCGGATTCTATCTGTTTAACTCCCCTGGGGCACTGCTGGGGGCATCTCCCGCAGGTGGTACATCGCCATATGTCATCACCCTCTATTTCAGTCAAACCGAATGTAGCCTCACGGATCAGCTTGCGCATACTGAAGGTTCTAACCCTGTTCCACGGACAGACGGCATCGCATAATCCGCATTGATAGCAGAATCTGAATGATTCTCCACCGTTTGCTTTTATGACATCTATTATCTCTTTGTAGGGGGTTACAGTCTCCACTCTTTTTCTTGAACCTCTTCTTTCGCCTTAATGTTTCAGCCCTTTTGTGACAGCCTGGCAACGGCATCCATTATCTTCTGCAATCCGTATTTGTTTGCCAGTGATTCCAATCCGATCTCAATATCTTCAGGCTTTTCCTCTTCCGCTGCTTCATCCTCCCTCTCTTCGTAGGTCAGGGCATCAACTGTGCACCACTTCACACATAAAGGCATCTCTTCACCTTCACACATGTCGCATTTCAGAGGGAGCCCGGAATCGGGTTCCTTGAAATCGCTTCTTGATGGACAGGAGGCTCTGCAGAAGGCGCACTCTTCATATTCCTTGCCGTCAATAGTATATTTGTCCCTGCCGGCACATTCGGCTACGGCATGCTCACCGGCATATACAGGAACATATATATCTCTTAAAGGTTCACGGATTATACGTATGCGGGATCTTGCCGGATTATTGCTGCTGTATTTGGGCGCGGCATGAAAGGCGGAGCAGATCATCTCACATGCCCGGCAACCGTTGCATTTATCGGCATTAATATTTATGACTTTAACCGTTTTCTTTTTTTTCTCAGCCTTCACGTTGATCACCCCCTCTGCTTTATTCCTTATCTTTTTCCGGCGGAGTACCTTTGGAGGAAGGATCTCCATTATCAGTTAAGATCCCCCTCTTGACAAAGTCTTCGTATACAAAATCCAAACCCATTTCAAGCAAGTACTCTTTGGTGGGAATACCCTGCTCATTCCACCCCTTAAACTTGTAATACGTATCCATCAGCTCTTTTTCAAGTTCCGGAAATCTTTTCTTCCAATGGTCTTCCGGCGGCTTTTCGTCTTTTCTGCGCATCCCCCTTCTTATATTAATGGCCCTGACCAAAGTACGGTAGCGCTTGGCTGCCTGCGTGAGTTTGGCTTCATCCATATCGATTCCGGCGCCTGACGAGATAAATTTCGGATAATTGTGTATATGATAGGGAGGTTTTAGGGGGAATGAGGATAAACCGGCACACATGCCGAGGGCGTCGTCGATGTAGTGCATCCTCTCCTGCCAGTCAACAATGTCGCAACACATCTGGACATTCGGATAAAAGGGCATCGATTTTTCCCCGCGTGGTTCCCAGTCCAGAAATATCTGTTTAAATTTATCATCGGGAACCTGGAACCAATCCTTCACAAAGGCTTCTCTCTCCTCTCTAGTTAGAAAAGGGGCCTGCGGGAATTGACCTTCAATCTGGGTAATGTTTATCTTCTCCCCGGTACAATACATAAGGAAATAAATCGGATTAAGCATTGACAGTTTGAGAGGCAACTGTTCATGTTTTTTGATGTTGTTATGAGCGTACTTTTCCGCTCCGTTTCCAATCTGCCGGGCGGCCCAATAAGTGCCGTTGGCCAGAACATCTCCTATTCCTTCCCGCCGGACAATTCTGTCAAGCAGCCAGTAGAATCTTCCCTCGTTATCGGCCGGCATTCCCGGAAAGTCCTTGTCGGTCAAAATACCGGCATCATAAAGCTCAAGAGCGAAAGCCATTACCTGCGGGGCTGAAAAGCCGTCCACTCCGTACTCTGTTGCACTTTGAGCAATTCCCAAACCAAATTCCAGGTCCGACATGGCAGCCATTGTATAGGTAAGTTTTGTGAAACATTTCATCATGTATGTCGGAAGTCCGGGTGGCTGAATCGTTGCTCCGCATGTCATCGGGCAATTGTAGCAGCTGATAAGCCGCCTGCGCATGCTGTCCAAAGTTTTCATCCACTCTTCTGCAATTTCCTTGTTCCAGAAATCCTTTCTGCGGGTTCTGGAGTTTCCCCACATAAAATTTTCGGTATGCCACTTTTCATCATGGACTTTCATCTCCTGAGGTGATCCGAGCCCGGCTAAAATGGGCATTACCCCCGGAATCGGATTATCATTCCTGAATTTTATGTATTCGAGCACTTCTTTACACAGGTCCATATATTCTTCAGGTCTTGCAATATTGATGTCCTTTGTTCCGCGGACAGCTATCGCTTTTACCCCTTTGTCTCCCATAACCGCACCTAACCCGCCCCGGCTGGCGCTCGATCTGCCCTGTTCGATGGAGGCAAAATAGACCCTGTTTTCACCGGCCAAACCTATGGAGACTACCTGGGCTTTCGGCTCTTTCAACTCTTTTTTAATAAGTTCTGCGGTTTCACCCGCGCCTTTGCCCTTCAAATGAGAGGCATCACGTATTTCAACTTTGTCATTGTTTATCCATAAGTAAACAAGATTGGGGGACTTCCCGCGTAATATCACTTTGTCGTAGCCGGCATACTTCAATTCCGGTGCCCAGAACCCCCCCATCATTGAAAATGCCATAAATAACGTCTGCGGAGAAATGGTGGAAACAATGGTACGATTACAACCGGTAGCAGGTGTGCCGCATAGAAGTCCGCTGCCGAATATGAGTAAATTCTCGGGATCAAATGGTTTAGTTTCAGGAGGAACTCTGTCCCACAATATTTTGGCATTAGTCCCCAGACCTCCCAGATAAAGCTCGGTATCTTTCGGGTCGGTTGCCTCCCTCTCAATACTCCCCCGGGATAGATCAATCTCTAAATTAAACCCAGTTTCTGCGTATCTCATTTTTTCACCCCTTAAACCCAACTTGCGATTCTGTTCGCCTTCTCTACCTTCTCCTGTCCGGACACCTGCTGTCTGATTTTTTCGTGATTTTTACGGGGAGAAGGATGCCTATATTCGCCGGCATATTTCTTTCATCTGATATCTCTTCCAACAGCAATAACATCATAAATTACCAAATAAATACAACGAGTTGCTTTGGTTTTCGATTTTAAAGTCTTTAGTTGACAATCCTGAAAATCATGGCTGTTTTGTAGCGGTAATATAACTATATGTCAAGAAAAAAATAAGGATAATCACAATTTGGTCGGTGTTCTTATAATTGAGGATTTTCTAGTTCGGTGGCTGGAGGATTACGCTTGTTTTTTTATTACAATAAAGGTTCCTCAATATCCGGGAGGGAATGGAAGAATGAAGGGAAAAGATGAACAGGAACCGTATTAGAAGTTCTGAAATTTCTATTCCAGGTTCTTTTTGAGATTAATGAAATTACTCCTGTCAAAACCGAGAGTTTTGAAAAAAGAGAGAAGGTCGGTAGAATCCCACCTCACTGAAGTGTAAATGTCCTTTATTCCTTTTTTCCTGTAATGCAGAAAAATTTTTTTGGCCATTTTTTCGCCAATTCCCTGGCCCATATATTTCGGATTTACTCCAAGGTTGGCTACCCATGCGCTTTTTGCTATGCCAAATCCACTAATGAGCGTGTAACTTATCAAATATCCGACCAGTTTCCCGTTTATCTCGGCGACAAAACTTGCATCCTCATCCCTCTGGGACTGCTTGGCAACAATTTTTTTGAAGTCCTCGACATCCGCTGTTTTGGTTATGGTATGGTATATCCTGCTGATTTCTTCAGCATCTTCCTTCTTCAGTTTTCTTATAAGTAAATTATCCACGACAGAATTCCTTGCAGATATATGATAACATTAATCGATTCTGATTATTTTAACCTGATGGCCGACCCAGTCGGGCGGCAGATAGACCCTTCCGCTGTTACCGCTGAGTTTGACCTCTTTTTCGATCATCTCTTCGCCGTAAATTTCGAATTTCACCTTGGTTTTTACTGATACGGGAACGCTATCGTTGGTTTTGGAGTTTTTGTCGTTAAGCACTAATAAACCCTTTTATCAATGTAAAATATAACAGGTTAATTTTAGAAATTTTTTCAATACCCTGATATCTTTGAATCGGAAAAACAACCTGATAAAAGAAACCATCCTATAAACTTTTATTGTCGATATCATCCCGTTAATTATTGGTCAAGATGTAATTTTTTTTAACAATCTCTTTTGAGATTCAGTTGATTTTTTAAGCAGCATGATTTAAGTGACTCGCATGAAAATAGATCTTCATTGTCACAGCAAATATCCGAATGACAATTACCTTAATAACCGGGAGAATTTCTTAAATGAATAATTTAG
>JAHJJB010000043.1 GCA_018823005.1 Pseudomonadota bacterium
AATTCCGTGCCATAAAAGCCATATCGATTACCTCATCCTATCTTATTTACTCTTTAATAACAACATGCCCTGCCCCCATATAGCTGCCGGCAAGAACCTGTCCTTCTGGCCTATCGGCCCGATTTTCAGGAGGGGAGGAGCCTTTTTCATAAGGCGTACTTTCAGAGGGGCAGCCCTGTATTCAAGGGTCTTTTCCGAATATATTCAGAAGCTACTCGAGGAAGGATTTAACATTGAGTTTTTTATTGAAGGAGGAAGGAGCAGGACCGGCAAGCTTATCCTGCCCAAGCTCGGACTCCTTTCAATTCTTCTTGATGCCTACAAAAAAGGTGCCTGCAAAGACATGATTATAGCACCCATTTTTATAGGATATGACAGAGTCATTGAAGAAAGCTCCTATTTAGACGAGCTTGAAGGTGCTCAAAAAAAACCTGAAAGTTTTTCTGAGGTCATAAAAGCCAGAAAATTTTTGAAGAAAAAATATGGCAAAATATATATACAGTTCAGTGACCCGATATCATTAAACGAGTTGTTCGGTGAAAAGGATATTCAGCTGAAAAGCATGACATCGAAGGAGCAGAACGCTTTATGCCGCAATCTTGGATACAGAATAATAAACTCAATAAACGATGTTTCTGTTGTTACTCCATTTTCCCTTACCGCCTGCTCCGTTCTGAACTGTTCAAGAAAGAGATTTACGTATGAGCGCATCATCTTTTCTGCTGATACTTACATGAAATACCTCAGCTCGCAAGGCGCAAAGCTGTCAGATACGCTTATTTCCGATTTCAGATACGTAATTGAACAGGTTCTTGATTCCTATGTGCAGCGAAAATTTATCGAACCGGTCCATATGGGAAAAGTGAGCCACTCATCTGTCCCGGAATTTTCAGTAAATGTTAACAAACGTCCGGCAATGGAATATTATAAAAACAACTGCATTTCGTTCTTTGTTCCTGCTGCAATTACGGCCCTTGAAATTCTTAATATAGAATCGTTTCAGTTCCAGGCTTCTGACCTTCATTCAGGATATGCTTTTCAGCAAAATTTCTTCAAATATGAGTTTGCATACAATATCGATAAAACAGCCGAATACTTTGTCCGCAAAAATATAAAGACATTTATAGATGACGCTATCCTGGTTCCCCATGCAACTCTTCCTGATACATACAATGTAACATCGTCCGGTTTAAAGAAATTGAATCTATTCTCGAATTTTTTAAAACCCTATTACGAATCATACTTTATAGTTCTTAATTATTTAATGAAGACTTCCCATAATGAATCTGATGCCAAAGAACGCATTAAAAAAATTCAAACTATTGGAAGCAGGATGTATAAAAACCGTGAAATTGAACGTATTGAAGCTTTATCGAAAGTTTATTATTCAAATGCAATTGATTTCTTCACCAATAAGGGAATCAAAAACTCTGAAGAAACGGATAAATTAAATTTCTATGAAAATGCCATTCAGAAATACCTGAGCTTTCTGTAATGCCAAAAAAAACAAACACTTGAACCCTTGAATCCTCGAATTCTTGAACCCTTTCTCCCAACTAATTGGGAGAAGAACCATGAGCATTAATATATGAAAGCCCTGATTCTTGCCGCAGGCCTTGGAACCAGGCTTGCCCCGTATACAGATCACACTCCCAAGCCGCTTTTCCCGGTCGCAGGCCGCCCCTTGCTCGATATTATAATAAGGAACCTGGAAGCGGCCGGATGCGAATCAATCATAATAAACACCCACCATCTTCACAATAAAATAGATGCTTTTTTAAATTCACAAAAATATTCCATACCCGTAAAGACTCTTTATGAGCCGGTTATTCTAGGAACCGGCGGTGCCATAAAAAATACCGGCGACTTCTGGAACAACAGGCCGTTTATTGTGATAAACAGCGATATCTTTACCGATATCGACCTGCTCGAAGTCTACCGATTTCATCTTGGCCATAATCATCCGGCGACCCTTGTATTAACCGATTTTGAAGAATTCAATAATGTTCTGATTGGCGAAGACGATTGCATCCTTGGTTTTGAAAATAACTATGCCAATCCTCTTCCTTCCACAAATCAGGGAAATATCAAGCGACTTGCCTTCACTGGAATCCAGGTTCTCAACCCTGAAATTCTTGATTTCATCCCGGCAAATTCATTCTCAAACAGCATCGATGTGTACAGGCAAATGATATCCTGCGGGGAAAAAATCCATGCCTTTAATCCGGAAAATCACTCCTGGAATGATCTGGGAACGCCTGGAAAATACACTGAAACGGTGATTTGCGAAACAGCCCCAAAGGCTTTCAGGCTTGCCTTTCAGGATTACAAAGACCGGAAAATTAATATGTCCCGGCTCAAAGGAGACGGTTCCGACAGAAGATGGTTCCGGCTTGTATCGGGAAAAGATTCTCTGATTATGGCTGATCACTCTATTAGGAAAGAGCTTTCTGTTACCGAGGCCGACTCCTTTATTGCAATCGGCCTCCATTTGCATAAAAAAGGACTTCCGGTTCCGAGAATATTTCTTCACGATTCCTTTTCCGGGCTGGTTTTTCTTGAAGACCTTGGAGATATGAATTTTCAAACATTAATATTGGACGCAAAAAGTAAAAGTGAAATCATATTATGGTATAAATCCGTAATTGACCTTCTTATAAAGCTGTCTCTCACCGGCGGCTCCGGCTTCGATGTTTCATGGACATACCAGACACCGTGCTACACGGAAGACCTCATTCTGGAAAAGGAATGCAGATACTTCACGGATGCTTTTCTTAAAGGTTACCTGAATAAAGATGTTGATTTTGACGGATATGAAAACGAATTTAAGGTAATTGCATCACAGGCTCTTGAATATCAAGTTAAGGGATTCATGCACCGGGATATGCAGTCCCGAAATATCATGGTTAAAGAAGGCGGCATTTATTTTATCGACTTCCAGGGAGGACGCCTCGGGCCCCTCCAGTATGATCTCGCCTCTCTTTTAATAGATCCGTACGTCGGATTACCTTCAGGAGTTCGTTCGGAACTGGTCGATTACTGCGCCAAAAGTATTTCCTCTCTTGCCGGAATAAAAGCAGATAATTTCTGTCGCTGCTTCAAATACTGTTCAATTACCCGGAATCTCCAGATTCTCGGGGCATTCGGATATCTTAGCAGGGTCAAAGGCAAATCTTTTTTCGAAAACTATATCCCGGCTGCCTTAAGAAGCCTGAAGGAAAGCTTTGAAGCGCCTGAAGGAAAAGATTTCCCGAAGCTGAAATCCCTCATTGACAATCTGTTGAAAGCTGAATATCTTTTCGCTATTAATCACATGGGAAAGATAGGAAAACTGTTCATAACCTTATGATTTAAGGCTAAATAAAACCAAAATCGACTGTTTTATAAAAAGCGGTAATATATCAGTATTTCAATGAATAATCACAATTAATCTGCGGAGGCAATTATGAGCAGGATAAAAGTCATGGTAAACGGAATGCCCGGAAATATGGCTGCAAATGTAGCCAGACATGTCGCAG
>JAHJJB010000044.1 GCA_018823005.1 Pseudomonadota bacterium
AGAAAGGCAAGAGAAGAAAAACCTTTTGCAATCATGTCATATGATATTGAAAAGATAAAAGAATTTGCCGTTATTGAACCGGATGAAGAAAAATTATTGACTTCATTTCAGCGTCCCATAGTTCTGCTGGCAAAAAAAGAACCAAGCCCCCTTTCCTGTGACGTGTCGCCCGGGAACAAGTATTTCGGTACAATGCTTCCCTGCACCCCTCTTCATTATCTGCTGTTGCAGCATGATTTTACAGCACTTGTCATGACAAGCGGAAACAGGAGCGAGGAACCCATTTCAATAGATAATGAAGATGCCTTTGACAGGCTTTCTGATATCGCCGATTATTTTCTGGTGCACAACAGGGATATTTACCTTAGAAGCGATGACTCAATAGTGAAAAAAACAGCAGGGGAGACCAGATTTATACGGCGTTCACGAGGATATATACCGACTCCGGTCTTTCTCAATAAAAAGGTTCCCATGGTTCTTGCCTGCGGGGCCGAATTGAAAAACACGGTCTGCATTACGAAAGACGACAAGGCATTTGTAAGCCAGCATATCGGTGATCTTGAAAATCTTTCGACTCTTGAGTTCTACGAACTTACAATCCGGCATATGAAAAGGATTTTGTATGTTAATCCTGAGATTGTGGCCTGCGATCTTCATCCTGATTATCTTAGCACAAAATATGCGTTGGCACTTCAGGATGTCAATGTCGTGCAGGTTCAGCACCACCACGCGCATATTGCAGGCTGCATGGCTGAAAATATGGTTGACGGCCCTGTGATCGGACTCGCTTTTGATGGTACAGGGTACGGATCAGACGGAAATATCTGGGGCGGAGAGATACTGGTTGCCGAAAACAGCCGTTTTACAAGAGCAGCCCATATCTCATATATTTCCATGCCGGGGAGCGCGGCAGCTATAAAGGAGCCGTGGCGCATGGCCGTAAGTTATCTTTACGATGTTTTCAACGAAGATATGCTGGATTTGGATATTCCTGTTTTAAAGGCAATCAGCGGAGATAAGATCAGATTCATTATTGATATGATTTCAAAAAAAATCAATTCGCCTGAAACATCGAGCCTGGGAAGGCTTTTTGACGGCATTTCCGCTATTATAGGAAGCAGAAACCGTGTCTGCTTTGAAGGGCAGGCGGCAATGGAGCTTGAGATGCTGTCTGAGGAAAATATAGGCAAAACATATGATTATGAATGGATATCGGATGGTAATGTATATAAAATTTTAACTGCCCCTATAATTAAAGGTGTTGTTTCGGACGTTCATGATGGCGTTCACCCGTCTGTAATAGGCGGAAAATTTCACAGAACGGTAATACGCCTGTTTACAGAGCTATGTAAAATAATAGGAAAAGATAATGATATTAAAAGAGTAGCATTAAGCGGCGGAGTCTTCCAGAATTCAATACTTTTATCCGGTATGGTCAAATCCCTTGAAGAAACCGGGTTTAAAGTTTATACGCATAAACTTGTTCCGGCAAATGACGGGGGAATTTCACTGGGGCAGGCGGTTATTGCTGCCGGAACCGCGGATTAATATTGACGGTTTGGTAAAAAGTCCGGTTTTTTGAAGCTCCCCGCCGCAAGCAACGGGGAATGCGCTCACTGTTTCGGTTCAACTTTCATTATACAGCAGACGAATAATAAATAAAACACTTAACATACGGGTAATAAATGACCATAAAACATGCAGACGAATACAGGGATCCTGAAATTTCCCGAAAAATTGTCGAACAGATAAATAACCTGAGTAAAAAGAATATCCGTTTGATGGAAGTATGCGGTACGCATACCATGTCAATATTCAGAAACGGTATAAGAAATCTGATTCCTGGATCAATATCGCTTCTTTCCGGCCCCGGGTGCCCGGTTTGTGTAACTGCCCAGAGCGAGATAGATGCTTTTATTGAAATATCGAGGGTTCCAGATACAATCATAACGACTTTCGGTGATTTAATGAGGGTTCCGGGGACTGAATCATCCCTTCAAAAGGAGCGTGCTGCCGGTAAAGATATCCGCATGGTTTATTCGACCTTTGACGCGATAGAGATTGCACGAAAGAATCCGCAAAAAAAGGTAGTCTTTTTGGGAGTAGGCTTTGAGACTACTGCCCCGACAGTCGCTGCTTCAATAATGTCCGCAAGAGATATGAAAATAGGTAATTATTTTGTCTACTCGGCTCATAAAACAGTGCCTCAGGCTCTTTTCGCCCTCATGAAAACAGAGGGGATGAAAATAGACGGGTTTATCCTGCCGGGTCATGTTTCTGTGATTATCGGGACAAGAGCGTATAGCACCTTTTTTCAACAATTTCGTATGCCTTGTGTTGTTGCAGGTTTTGAACCTTCCGATATTCTGCAGGCGATATTGATGCTTATTGGGCAGATAGAGGATGGAAAGCCGGAGCTTGAAAATGCTTATAAGCGTGCGGTTTCTTTTGATGGAAATGAGAAAGCGGTTAAGATAATGAATGATGTATTTGAACCTGCAGATGTTGCATGGCGGGGAATAGGGATCATTCCCGGAAGCGGGCTTAAAATCAGAGACGAATTTTCAGACTATGATGCTATGAAACAGTTTGAAATAATTGAAAAAGATTCGAAAGAGCCTAAGGGGTGCGCCTGCGGTGAAATTCTTACAGGTCTTAAAACCCCTGTTGAATGCCCCCTTTATAAAAAAATCTGTACACCTGTTGATCCTGTCGGGCCATGCATGGTTTCAAGCGAAGGGACTTGTGCTGCCTACTATAAGTACCATAGCAGTGATTAATCTTAAGAAAAGCAAGGTTCAATAAACAAGTATAGCGGAATGACTTTTTTAAGAAGCCGTCAAGGATAAAACAAATGAAAAACGACAGAATATTGCTTGATCATGGAAGCGGCGGGAAAATATCCCACTCATTGACTCTCGATATAATGCTTCCTGCCTTTGATAACCCGATGCTTTCAAAACTAAATGACGGTGCAGTATTAACTATAGGCGGAAAGAGGTTCGCCTTTTCCACGGATACATACGTTGTTGATCCCATCTTTTTTCCGGGAGGCAACATAGGGGAACTGGCCATATACGGGACTGTAAACGATATTGCCATGTGCGGCGGCTTACCAATGTATCTCAGCGCCGGCCTGGTCATTGAAGAGGGGTTTTTAATATCTGATCTGGAGAAAATAATAAAGTCCATGGGAGCTGCCGCCGAAAAGGCCGGTGTTAAGGTTGTTACCGGAGACACAAAGGTGGTCCCGAAAGGTGCAGCCGATAAAATATTCATAAATACATCCGGAATAGGGCTTATACCCGAAAATGTTGATGTCGGAAGCGATAAAGCGCTTACCGGTGACAAGATTATTTTAAGCGGGACGATTGCCGATCACGGTATTACTGTCCTGACTCAACGGGAGGGAATGACCTTTACATCATCGATAAAAAGTGACTCTGCTCCTTTAAACAGGATGGTTGAAAGGATCTTTGCCGCAAGCAGGGATGTCCATGTGTTGCGTGATCCTACAAGGGGTGGAGTCGGCACTGCCTTAAACGAGATTGCAGGCATGTCGAATGCGGGAATCAGGATTTACGAGGATGCAATTCCTGTAAAAAATGAAGTTAAAGGGATATGTGAGTTGCTTGGTTTTGACCCTCTTTATATTGCAAACGAGGGGAAGCTCCTGGCTTTTGTTGCCTCTGGGGAAGCAGCTAAAGTTCTTTCAGCCATCAGGGAAGATGAATTTGGAAAAGATGCCTGCATAATAGGTGAGGTGGTACAAGGGCATCCCGGAAAGGTTTTTCTTGAAACGAGAATCGGAGGGATAAGAATGGTGGATATGCTTACAGGGGAGCAGCTTCCGAGAATCTGTTAAAAAGAGGCATTTGATTTTTCAATGAAATATGCATTAAAAATAGTCGTTGCGGTCTTTTTATTTTTCATGTTTACCGGCTGCAACTTAAAGAAAGAGACCCTTATTACAGGCAAAACCATGGGCACAACCTATCATATCAAGGTTGTCTCTTTCTTTTATAAAGACACAGAAAGGCTTAAGGGAAAAATAGAAAACAGGCTCAAAGATATTAATAAAAGCATGTCCACTTTTTCCAAAGAAAGTGAAATTACAAGGTTCAATACATTTGATTCTGAGGAGAAGTTCGCTGTTTCTGCTGATTTTTTGGAGGTTATGAACACTGCTCGTAAAATCTATGAACTATCAGGAGGTGCTTGGGACGGCACCGTATATCCACTTGTAGAACTCTGGGGTTTTGGTCCCAAAGAAAGAAATGGTGGTATACCTGATAAAAAGGATATTGAAAAAGTTCTTATAAATGTCGGATTTGACAAGATTAAGATTTCTGAAAGCGGATACCTTGTGAAGCGGAATCCTTCCGTGAGTCTTGATCTTGCTTCAATTGCAAAGGGGTACGGGGTTGATGTTATTGCGGATGTTATCAGGAAAGAAGGAATTGGCGACTTTCTTGTTGAAATTGGAGGAGAAGTTTATGCTTCGGGTTTAAGAAAAGACGGCGGTCACTGGCGTATAGGAATAAACAGGCCTGATAAAGACGCCCTTTTTGATGAAGTACACAAAACAGTGATGCTTAAAAACAAAGGGCTTGCCACGAGCGGTGATTACAGGAATTATTTTGAAAAAGAGAAAGCTGTTTATACACACATTTTGGACCCAAAGACAGGATACCCTGTAACCAACGGAGTTGTCAGCGTTTCGGTAATCGCAGATAACTGCACCTTTGCTGATGGGCTTGCAACAGCCATAATGGTTATGGGGCATAAAAAAGGACTTGAACTTGCAGATAAAATTCCGGGTATTGAATGCTTTATAGTGATCAGGGAAAAAGACGGGAAATTTGCCGAATATAGCTCGAAAGGTTTCGTCAATAATCAGAAAAATCTCTTTGAACAATAAGAAAAAAGGTTCATAGAATTTATTTGACAAGAATATGATACTGATATACTTAAATTTTTAAGATATGTAATCTATTAAAATTAATGGGTTATGTATTTATCTGTTTGATATTGTGACAATTTGGATATAACTTCATGAAGGGAGGAGATTAGAAATTGGAAATAGTGGTTTTATTAAAACAGGTTCCATCAACCGAATCTTTTGTCGGTATTTCAGAAAATGGTGTGTCGGTGAAGACCGATGATGTTAAATGGGTCATCAACCCTTATGATGAATTTGCTGTTGAAGAAGCTCTCCGGGTGAAGGAGGCACATGGCGGTTCGGGTTCGGTGACGATTCTTTCTGTCGGGACAGAGAAGGCGGTTGAGGCGATACGGACCGCGCTTGCAATGGGAGCCGACAAGGGGATATTGATAAATGATCCTGCAGCATACAACTGTGACGGATTGCAAACGGCAAAAATTCTTGCGGCAGTTCTTAAGAATATGCCGTTTGATCTTATAATTGCAGGCCAGCGGGCTGTTGATGGTGATAATTACGTGGTGGGGTCAGCGGTGGCTGAAATCCTGAATATTCCGGCTGTTACGATGGTAATGAAGGAAGCGATAGCCGACAGGAGAATAACGTGCAGCAGGACAGTGGAGGGCGGCATGGTTGTTGTGGAAGCGCCCCTTCCTGCTCTTATAACAACCCAGCGCGGGTTGAATGAACCAAGATATGCATCCCTTCCCGGTATTATGAAAGCCAAGAAGAAGCCTCTTGAAATTAAAAGCCTCAAAGATATAGGTCTTGATGCTGCCGGAATAGGTGCCCCGAAGACAAAGATAATTTCACTCAAATATCCGTCTGAACGAAAAGGCGGAAAGATGATTGCAGGGGAGACTGCCGCGGATAAAGCCAAAGCAC
>JAHJJB010000045.1 GCA_018823005.1 Pseudomonadota bacterium
ATCTTGCCCTCCCTCTTTTTAAATATTTATATACAAACTATTAAGCCGTTTGTTGCGTTTGTACTATATTAAAGCAATAGGTATACCAATAATAATTAAAAACATAAAATTGATTTTATCTTATTGATATATATTAGAAATTTGAACAATATTAATCCTAACAGATGCATGTAACTTTGACCACCAATATGAAATTGTAAAGGAACCCGACGTTTGATGATGGCAAAGATTGGAAAAAGCTATGGATAAGTGTAATAAAGGATGTATAATTAATATCTTACATATAGCGAACGAACATTTGAGATTTGTAAAGGATCCCGACAGTGAGTATGAGGCATGAGGCAAGAGGCGTAAGGCGATGGTTAAAGGGCAAGGGGTAAGGAAAAGTGAATATAAATAGTAAATAGTGACAAGTTACGAGTAACCAGAGACCAGCGGTCAGTAACCAGTAAACAGTTATCAGTGAATAAACTACTGCTGCGAGCTTCGATATTCGACACTAAGGATTTCCTGTGCCCTCTGTGAGAGATAAAAACAGAGATTCAGCCACAGAGAACCCAAGACAGGAATTTGGAGTCAGGGTATAGGAGCAAAATTCTTTGATTATGCTGTTTGAAAAAGTGTTTGACAAATTGGATGGGTCCGTCGGAGAATCCGGGGAGGTTGAAAGGATGCTAAATAGGAGAAGAATCTGAAATGATAACAATTACCGCAAAACGAACCCTCTTTTTGTTCCTTGCGATCTTAATAATCGGCTGCGCAAAAGAATCATTATCGGACTCGAATTTTAATACCCGCCTCCCGGAAGGCGTCAAGACCGTGTGGGATCTTGAAAAAGCATATATTGAAAAAACCCCGACCCGTGGGCGGGTGTGTCTCAACGGTCTCTGGCTCTGGCAGCCGGCCAATAATGAAGCAGATGTGTTGCCAACTGGTCGGTGGGGCTATTTCAAGGTCCCCGGACCCTGGCCGGGAATCACGGACTACATGCAGAAAGACTGCCAGACGGTTTATCCCCATTCAAGCTGGAAAAATGAGAATATTGGTAATATCATTGCAGCCTGGTACCAGCGGGAAATCACGATCCCCGGTGAGTGGGTTAACCGCCGAATAAGTGTATACACGGAATATCTGAATTCATTTGCTATTGTTTATATCGACGGCAAGAAGGCCGGAGAAATGCGGTTTCCCCGGGGCGAGGTAGACCTTACACCTTTTTGCCATCCGGGCGGTAAGCACGTTCTGTCGATGTTTGTCATGGCCTTGCCCCTCAAGAGCGTTCTGCTGTCCTTCAGCGACACCCTTCTGCCAAGAGAAGTCAAGGGATCAGTCAGGCGCCGCGGCCTGTGCGGTGATGTTTACCTGATAGGTGAGCCTTCGGGCGCCCGTATTGCAGATGTGAAAATCGAAACCTCTGTACTAAAAGAAGAAATCACGCTGGATATTGCTTTGAAAGGCCTCGAAGCAACTGATCAATACACCCTCCGCGCCCAAATTACGGAAAAAGGGTTTACAGACAACGGAAGGATTGCACGGGAGTTCACGACAAATACATTCTCCATAAGAGATTTAAAGGATGGCCGGATTCCCTTTATAAGTAAATGGAAACCCGGAAAGCTATGGGACCTCAATTCGCCACAGAATATGTATCAACTTCGGCTGTCTTTGATTGATGCCGAAGGCAAACTGCTCGACACTTCCCTTCCAAAACAATTCGGGTTTCGCGAATTCTGGATTGACGGGCGGGATTTCTTCTTAAACGGCACACGCATATTTCTCTCTTCTGTTCCTCTCGATAATGCCCAGGTCGGAGCGGCATGGGCAAGCTATGAGGGAGCGCGTGAAAGTCTTTTACGCCTCCAGAGCTTCGGCATTAATTTTGTTTACACTCACAATTACGGCTGTGAGCCTGGTTCCAACCTGAGCTTTGCTGAGGTTTTGAGGGCTGCAGATGACGTGGGAATGCTGGTAGCTCTCTCCCAGCCGCATTTCCGGCACTACGAATGGCAGTCACCCGATGCCGTCAAATCAAACGGCTACGCGCAGCATGCGGAATTCATAGTGCGCATGGCTCAGAACCATCCTTCCGTCATAGCCTATGCCACGAGCCACAATGCTACCGGATACAGCGAGGACATGAACCCGGATATGATCGATGGCATCAGTGATCCGCGCGACACGCGGGCTCAAAAAAACGCCGAACTCGCTCTAAAGGCGGAATCCATCATCAAAAGCCTTGATCGGGGCCGGATTGTATATCACCATTCTTCGGGCAATCTCGGTTCTATGCATACGAGCAACTTCTATCCGAACTTTGTCCCGATACAGGAGCAGTCAGACTGGTTCGAGCACTGGGCCACCGGGGGAATAAAACCAGTTTTCCTCTGCGAATACGGAACTCCTTTTTCCTGGGACTGGGCGATGTACCGGGGATGGTACAAAGGGAACAGAGCTTTCGGGAGCGCTAAGGTGCCGTGGGAGTTCTGTCTTGCCGAGTGGAACGCGCAGTTCTTAGGGGATCAGGCCTACAAGATAAGCGAAATGGAAAAGGATAATCTGCGCTGGGAGGCAAAGCAGTTCCGGGCCGGCAATCTCTGGCATCGCTGGGATTATCCTCATTCTTTAGGCACTGGTGACTTTGAGGAACGTCAGCCGATTTTCGCCATGTACATCACAGACAACTGGCGGGCTTTCCGCACCTGGGGAGTATCGGCAATCAGTCCGTGGGAACACAACTTGTACTGGAAGCCTCGTAATGGTATCAACAGGAACCGCAGGGAGCTGAAAGTCGATTGGGAAAATCTGCAAAGACCGGGATTCAGTGCCGACTACATCGACCAGCTCTACAAAAGGATGGATCTGGCCTTTGAGCGGTCTGACTGGATCCCATCTGCTGGGGCAACGGCCCTTATACGCAACAATGGGAAGCTGCTGGCTTACATAGCAGGCAAGCCTGAACGTTTTACAAGTAAAGATCACAATTTCCTTCCAGGTGAGACTGTAAAGAAGCAGATCATCGTCATCAATAACTCCCGCGAGGCAGTGAGTTGCGATTGCTCATGGACTTTTCAATTACCGAATGCAGTGAGTGGTGCGAAACGAATAGATATTGATACCGGAGAACAGGCCCGGATCCCGCTCTCCGTATCTCTGCCGGAAAACATAAAACCCGGGTCATACAGGCTCGTTATGACAGCAAAATTCAGCTCCGGCGAGAAACAGGAGGACGAGTTTGTGATCGACGTCCTGCCGCAGTTGCCGTCTCCAAAAATGACTTCGAAGATTGCACTTTTCGACCCGAAGGGAGACACGGAAAAACTCCTGAAAGCAATGGGAATTCGCTTCCAGTCTGTGGAATCAAACAGTAATCTGTCTTATTACGAGTTGCTTATAATTGGCAGGCAAGCCCTCACGCTTAACGGTCAGGTTCCGGACATCGGGAGAGTTGCGGATGGCTTGAAAGTAGTCGTGTTTGAGCAGACGTCTGAGGTGCTGGAAAAGCGCCTTGGTTTTCGTGTGCAGGAATATGGTCTTAGGCAAGTCTTCCCGAGGCTGTCGGACCACGCAGTTCTGTCAGGGCTGAAGGCTGAGAACCTGCGGGACTGGCAGGGAGAAGCAACGACAGTGCCTCCGCGCCTCAAATACGAACTGGATAAAGCACTTGGCCCGACGATAGAATGGTGCGGAATAAAGGTGCCGCGTACATGGCGGTGCGGCAACCGGGGCAACGTGGCTACAGTTCTGATAGAAAAACCTTCCCGAGGTGACTTCATGCCTTTACTGGATGGCGCGTTCAGCCTGCAATACAGCCCGCTGCTGGAGTATCGCGAAGGCAAGGGAATGATACTCTTCTGCCAGATGGATGTGACCGGACGGAGCGAAAAGGAACCCGCGGCAGAAACCCTGATTAGAAACATTCTCCAATACGTTTCCGG
>JAHJJB010000046.1 GCA_018823005.1 Pseudomonadota bacterium
ATTACGGAGATAATCAGGACTGCTATAAGACATGCAAGGATAATATATATGTAACTACCCAGCTGCCGATCTACGCTGATTATCACTGATATTTTTTCTTTTATTATCATATACAAATCTTGTAACTGCTCAGGAGTCAGAATTCAGGAGCCAGAATCCGGAATAGAAGCGTAGAGCACTGGCAAAGTATCACCATAACCAAAGCAGATAACCTTTTTATTCTGGCTTCTGAATTCTGGCTCCTGAATAATTACTGTATTTAAATCTACCTGCGTTCATCTGTGCGAATCTGTGGCTGACTAATTAATAACTTTCTTCAATATATCTGCCGGAATCTCGCCAAGATATAATTTGTCATCAATAACAAATCCCGGAGTTCCTGTTATCCTTAATTTTAACCCGTCACGTATATCCTTCCACAATGCCTGCCTTATCCCGTTATCGTACTTTGCCATAGCAAGTTCCCTGTAATCGAGCCCTGTTTTTTCTGCCAATTCCTTTATATCAACACTCTTCCTGCTTTTATCAACCCCAAAAAGCATATCATTCATCTCCCAGAATTTCCCCTTTGTTGATGCATAGATGGCAAGAAGAGCCATTTCCCCTGATCCAACATGAAAAGATTCCTTTAAAATCGGATTATATTTATTATCCATCGGATAGTGACGATGAATAAGCCTTATTTTTTCCGGATATTTATCAACAAGATGGCGAAGGAAAAAATGCATTTTTCTGCACTGGAAACACATGTAATCTGAATATTCGGTTATAACCAGCTCCGGATTATCAGAACCCCCGATCCAGGCATGGCCGTCTGCAGATATTCCTTTCGGAACATTTGCGGAAAGAGGAGGTGGAGTAAGATTCCAGTAGACCGGGAAAAAGTTTAAAACAAGAACGACTGCGGCTGCATATGGAACAAACAGAGATAAAGAGAATGCCTTTTTATTCAAAATCAATTTAATATCCTGCTTAAACCCTTTAAGAATTCCTTCTTTTTCTCCGAATCTCCGGATTATAAGCCATGAGTAAAATAAAAGCAGAAAATTTATTCCGTAGCTTGCGATGCACATTATGCAGTAGCTCCGGATATAAAAATTTGATATTATTACAAAAATGATGCTGATTAAGCTGAATACAGATGACACTGAAAAAATAAGAGGCCAAATGCGTTTTTTCCCGGCATCTGAATGAAAAGCAAACGATAGAAGCAAAAGGCAAAAGCAATATCCGAAAACGCCCCACACGGCTACAGGTATGCCGAGGAATACCGAGTAAGGGCTTTGGGAAACCGTATCACAATTAATTGCCTTTGAAATTGCACAGAAGCTTTCATAACTGATATCGGTATATACAAGATAATGATGCACCGAAAGATAAAAAGAAACGGAAAGACCGGCAAGTACTAATAAAACAGTTATCCAGTAATAAAAAGTGAAAGGAAACTGTTTAATTTTATGTTCTCTTGAATTCATCGATTTAATCATTTCTTTTGTTGCATAAGGACAGATTGCTGCCGGCCATTTTTTAAACCGGCCTTTGTTTCAGCTGTTTTATAAATTTCCCCCGCAATTAACTCCTGGTAAACAGGAGTTAATATGCCATCTTCTGAATATCTTTTTGCAGATAGTTTTTCCGCAAGAGCCGTCAGTACAGTCCTATTAATTCCTGAGCCCAGTTTTTCCGAATAGAGCTTAACCGACTTATCGTCATTAGACCTCAAGCCCGTTTCGATAAGCCATAAAAGGGTCATTATATCCTCCTGTTTACGCTTATGCGCATCGGCCAGGAAAAATCCGGCCTTACCATATTCCCCGATAAGGCAATAAGCGGCACCGGTATTGACAGTGCTCTTTATTTCGTCGCTGTTTATAATCATGCCCTTTCTGAAAAAGGAGAGCGCATCTTCATGTCTTCCCTGATAAAACAAGATAATTCCTTTCATATTGAGAACATCTGTATTTTCCCGGTTTGGAGGATTAATGTTATCAAGATAATGAAATCCTCTATCCCAGTTATGTTCTTTAACCGATACCATAGCAAGACCGTACCTGGCAAAATCATATGCCGGATATATACGGACCGCCTCTTCCCAGAATTTACCGGCTCTTTTATGGTCTCCGAGATGGTAATATACTCCTGCAATATTGTTAAGTATAAATGCCTTATAATACCTGTTATGGGTCTTCAGATAAAGAGCTTTGCGGTATAGTTCAATTGCCTTGTCGTATTGTCCTGTTCCCTCGTAATATGCCTTTGCAAAATTGTTTAGGGAGCGCGCCGATTCGGGAGCTTTACTGACCGCATCCATCATTAAAGATATTTCCGAAGCCCATTTCATGTTTCTGATATACGTGCCGCTCGCGTATCCTGTGATTAAAAGAATAACGAATGCAGATATTAAATAAAACATGCCTTTTCTATAATGATATTTATCAATTAACCATTTCAGCCCCGTGCTGACCGGCACGAAAAGGAAAAAAGAGGGAAGATAATTCCTGTGTTCAAATATAAGTTCAAGACCGATTACTGAAGATTCAATTACGTGGTTTAAGAAGAAAAAAAGTATTGCGAAACTCAATAAAGGCCTTTTTCTGGCCTGCCATATACCCAGACCGATCAGAATAACAATCAAAATGATGGACGGCATGGTAGTCCACGGATAAAAGAAGGAAGCAGAAACATCAATGTCATGTTCAATTGAAAGCCGGGTAGGCGCTGGATAAAAAATCAGGGAAAGGTAATAAATGATGACCCTTGCTTCGGTAAGCAGACGTTCACCCGGTGTAAAGTTGCGGTTTTCATAACCCTGAAATATATTAAACAGGTCTTTTCCAAGAAAAACGATTATACCAAGAGCTGCAACTAATGAAATAGTTATTGCCGCGGCCCAAAACAATCTTCTTCGTGTTTCAGGCCTGCCGGTATCCTGGAAAAAAACAATTTCAGCAATAACGAGAGCTATCGGAAGAGTAATGGCATTCTCTTTTGTGGCAAGTGCAAAAACATAGCTGAATAAAACACAAACGTACAAGATAGTTTTTTTAGATGCGGAATCTGAAAGTCTTCCTTTTATATAGCAGAAGAGGCTTATAATATAAAATATCGCGGCCATCGACGACATGCGCTGTACTATATAAGTCACAGCCTGAGTCTGTATGGGATTGACCGCCCAAAGGAGTGAAGAAAGCAGTGAAATAAAATATCCGCTTTCTTCACTGAATCTGTTTTTAAGATTTGGAGTCTTAAAAAGCGTCAATATGGTAAGAAACAGAAAAAAGGCGGAAAAAACATGTATACCGGTATTTACAACGTGATATCCTTTTACATTATCTTTCCCGAAATACCAGTTTATGGCAAATGTCAGTTGCGATAACGGCCTTGTAAAATTCCCGTAATCCCTTTGAAAAATAACATCCGAAAGGGATTTAATGCTTATCTCTTTTATATGAAGAAAGCGGTTGTTTAAGATGCTCTGGTAATCGTCAAGATGCCATGAGGAATTCAGGGTATTGCTGTATGCAATTATAATAAGGATAAAAAGAAGAAAGAAAGCAAAGCCACGTCTTGAATTGTAAAACGATTTTTTTATATGTGACATAACGTAATCTCACCGCCACAGGTTCAGAATCATGACCTGTTACCTTATAAAAAATCCCCCTGTCTTTCTTCATAAAAGGGGAATAAATGCGAGGCTCTCGTTCAGTCACTGATAAATACTATGCACCTTAAGCATCACAAAATAAAAAAGGGGGAATGAATCCCCCTTTTTTTCATTATGTTATGCATGTATGATCAGATTATTTCCATCCGGGTGTAAGCGATGTGCCCATATAAGTCGTATAAACAAGTGCTCCGTTATTGCTACGGGGGCATCTGCCGCTTGCATCGGTAACTGTTACCGTAAATACATCATTAGCTTCTGCAAGGGTGCCCACATTGCCTCCATTTAACGTTACCTTGCAAGTGCCGGCCTGTAATGAGGCTATGCTTGTAAGAGTCTGATTCCCCGGTTCCGAAAAATAGCATGAAATTGCTGCAAGAATGTTCTGGGCATCACCTTCGGCATAACTGCAGTATGCCTTATCCCTGTATGCTATAAAGTTCGGGATAGCGATTGCTGCAAGGATACCGATAATGGCTATGACGATCATGAGTTCGATAAGTGTAAAACCTTTTTGTCCTCTTAATTTCTGAATCATTTTTTACCCCCCTGTTGAATTTATTAGAATTTAATGAAAGCCGCCTTTTTATAATGCCGACAGCACATTTCCCTGAATCTAATTGTTATATATGTCCTGTTCCACCCCCTTTATAAATTTTTTCGCTTCCTTATAATCTGAACAAACGATATTTGACTTTTAAGAAGGAATAAAGCAAAAGACATGCCAAAATTTAACGCTTTTCGCCAAAGCACATAACATATTGATTTATTGAAAATTATACAAAAATATTCAAAACAACATATTCTGATATTGATTTAGAAATATACAAATAATTACAATTTTTGTAAATATATAGCAATTTTTGTCATTACATGGCTAATCAATATCGTTTTTTAATAACAAAGATTGACGAGCCTCAGATGTCAACACCAAGCTTATCAAGTCTGTACCTCATTGATCTTGAATTTATTCCAAGCAATTCAGCAGCTTTTGTCTTATCGCCGTGCGCGCATTCCAATGCCTTGTTAATATATACCCTTTCGACATCTTCAAGTATGGCATCAAGAGAAACACCTTTCGGAACATCATTAAGATCATAGCCCTTATCCTTAACACCTTCTACCAGTCTCCTTTGCTTATGCAATGAGAGGGAGAGACTATCAGGAAGAAGAATATTGGTATCGGTTATTGCCACGCTCCGTTCCATGAGGTTTTCAAGTTCCCGTATATTTCCAGGGAAGGGGTAGTTATTAAGCAGGTTAATAGCATAGGATGAAATTTTTGTAACCTTCTTTCCCAATTCATTTGAATATTTTTCAAGAAAATGCTGAGCAAGGATACGAAGATCGCTCCTTCTCTCCCGTAAAGGAGGCAGTTTGATCTCGATTACATTCAGCCTGTAAAAAAGATCCTCTCTGAAGCGCCCTTCTATGACCTCATTTGCAAGGTCTTTGTTTGTTGCAGAGATTATACGAATATTAACCGAGATATCCTCATTACCGCCAACAGGCTTGAAAACCCTTTCCTGGACAACCCTTAGAAGCTTAACCTGAAGATGTATGCTTAAATCACCAATCTCATCTAAAAAAATTGTCCCTTCATCGGCAATTTCAAAAAGCCCTTTTTTGTCCTGAGTAGCTCCTGTGAAGGCACCTTTCCTATATCCAAAAAGCTCGCTTTCCATTAATGTTTCAGGAATACCCCCGCAGTTTATTGGTACGAAAGGCATGTTGCAGCGATCGCTTTCATCATGAATTGCCCTTGCTATCAATTCTTTGCCGGTTCCGCTTTCACCGGTAATAAGTATGCTGGTCTTTGTTTTTGCTACCTGCTTTATCATATTGTATACATGGAGCATTGCAGGGCTGTTTCCGATTATCTTCCCGAAATGAAGATGTTTTTTCAACTCATCGTCGAGAATCTTCTTCTCCTGCTCGATAGTTTTAAGTTCCAGGGCATTTGCAATGGTCTGTTTGAGTTCATCATTATCAAAAGGTTTCGGAACATAGTCATACGCACCGTCATTCATTGCTTCAACAGCCGTTTCTGTCGAAGCATAGGCTGAAATCATAATAACTATCGTATTCTGATTCTTCTTTTTTGATGCCCTGAGCACATCAATACCGGTCATATCTCCCAGTTTGATATCACAAAGCAGAAGATCAAAATCTTTCTTTTCGAGCAAAGATATTGCTTTGCGTCCGCTTTCAGCAGATGAAATCTGATACCCTTCCCTTGAAAGCATCACATCAAGAAGCTCTCTCATGCTCTCCTCGTCATCAACAACGAGTATATTAAAATTCTTGTCCGGCATAATTATAAATAATTTATTTAGGTGTTTAGGCTATAGGCTGTAGATTACAGGCTACCCTCCTGAGTCATTATGTTTTCAAATACAATTCTTCCGCAAACCATTGTCAGATATGTCCTTCCCTTCATTTTCCATCCATTAAACGGGGTGTTGCGGCCAAGGGAGCGAAAACCGCCTGAATCAACGGTATAGACCGCTTCAGGATCGATAATCGTTATATCGGCAATACCGCCAATTTTTATGCTCTTTTCAATGCCCAGAATACGGGCAGGATTTTTAGATATTTTCTCAATCAGTTCCGATATTCCGATAACCCCGTCTTCAACCAGTTTCAAACAAAGGGAAACGGATGTTTCAAGCCCGACTATACCGTTTGCGGCAAAATCAAATTCAACATCCTTTTCAATACTTGAATGGGGAGCATGGTCGGATGCAATTACATCTATCGTTCCATCGGATAGACCTTCGCGTACAGCTTCCCTGTCAAAGGCTGAACGAAGCGGGGGACTCATCTTTGCATTGGTATTATAACCCGAGACCGCATCATCTGTAAGTGTAAAATAATGAGGCGCTGTTTCGGAAGTAACCGGAATGCCTTTTCTTTTTGCCTCCCTGATTGCATTTACCGATTCATGCGTGCTGACATGGGCTATGTGAAGATGTGCGCCGGTCAATTCGCATAAGGCGATATCTCTCATAACCATTATGCTCTCGGCGGCATTTGGTATTCCGGCAAGACCCATTCTTGTCGCAACTGCACCTTCGTTCATTACACCGCCTGCTGAAAGCTCATTCACCTCGCAATGAGATATAACCGGCAACCTGAATCCTCTGGCATATTCCATCGCCCTTCTCATCAGCCGGCTGTTTGAAACAGGTTTACCGTCATCTGAAAGAGCAATGGCACCGGCTTCCTTCAAGTCTCCGTATTCGCAAAGGCTCATCCCTTCAAGGCCTTTGCTGATAGCGGCAACAGGATACACGGTTACATTTCCGGCTTCACGGGTGCGTTTTAATATGTACTCCGTAATCTGCCTGTTGTCGTTAACGGGGATGGTATTCGGCATGGCACATACGGAAGTGAAACCGCCGCAGGCGGCAGCAAGTGTTCCTGTTTCAATTGTCTCCTTATATTCCTGTCCGGGCTCTCTCAAATGGACATGCATGTCTATCAGCCCGGGTACTACAATCTTGTCTGAAGCATCGATTATTCTTTCCGGAACACGCCCCTTGAGCAGCCCTGAACCACCTTTTTCTGATTTTCCTGAAGGAACTATTTCGATGATCCTGTCGTCATCTATTAAAATGTCCATTATGCCATCTAAATTTCCAGGATCAACGACCCTTCCCCCCTTAATCAGAATTAACATTTCGCACACCTCCAGCTACAAGAAACAAAAGAGCCATACGGACTGAAACGCCGTTTGTCACCTGCTCAAGAATAATGGAATATGGGCCATCGGCTACTTCAGATGAAATTTCAACTCCACGGTTTATTGGCCCCGGATGCATGATAAGCACGTCTTTTTTTGCCTTTTTCAGCCTTTCCGGATTTAGACCGAAAACTTTCGAATATTCACGGTCGGAAGGATATAAAAAACTTTGTTGCCGCTCCTTTTGTATCCTGAGCATAATAATAACATCGGCCCCCCGTACGGCGTCATCAGAGTTACCGGCAACAGTGGCGCCCAGGCTTTCAATCCCCGCCGGAATCATGGTAAGAGGACCTCCGAGCACCACCTCGGCACCCATCTTTGTAAAACCCATTATGTCTGATCTTGCAACCCTGCTGTGAGATATGTCCCCGATTATAGCTATCCGAAGATCTCTGATATATCCCTTCTTCTCCCTCACGGTCATGAGATCAAGAAGAGCCTGGGTGGGATGTTCATGCATCCCGTCACCAGCATTTATTATGGATGTTGTTTTAAGGAGGCGTGCGAGCGTATGGGGGGCTCCGGCGGAATAATGCCTGATAATAATCACATCAGGATTCATCGCTTCGAGATTCCGGGCAGTATCAACAAGAGTCTCTCCCTTTACCATACTGCTTGAACCTGAAGATATTGAAAGAGTGTCTGCACTAAGGCGTTTTGCTGCAATTTCAAATGATGTACGGGTTCTGGTGCTTGGTTCATAAAAAAAAAGCACCACTGTTTTTCCTCTTAACGTTGGTACTTTTTTTACAGGTCTTTTTGAAATTTCCTTCATTCGATCGGCGGTATCGAGAATGAAGGAAATTTCTTCTGCTGAAAGGGACTCAATGTCGAGAATATCCTTCCTTTCAAACTGCATATCTCACCTGCCTTATTTCATTTCAATGTTTGCCCTATCCTGTTCCATCTGACACCGAAATTGTCGGTATCCCACGACCAGTAAATCATAAATGCTTTCCCCTGAACAGCTTTCAGGTCAACGAATCCCCACCATCTGCTGTCATAACTGTGATCCCTGTTGTCCCCCATTACAAACAGAGAGCTTGGAGGCACTGTTACAGGTCCGAAATTGTCCCGGGGCTGAAAGCTTGCCGGAAAAGAATGAGGATCGGTATACACGCCGAAGATATCATCGATTGGCATATTGTTAACATAAATCTTTTTGTCGCGAATCTCAATAACATCTCCTTCAACACCGATGACTCTTTTTATAAAATCCTTGCCCGGATCTTCAGGGAACTTGAAGACAAGGATATCGTTTCTCGCGGGATTCTTTACCTTTATTATAGTAGTTCTTAAAAACGGGATCTTAACCCCGTATACAAATTTATTCACAAGGATATGATCTCCGATCAGGAGTGTCTCTTTCATTGAACCGGAAGGTATTTTGAATGCCTGCACAATAAAAGTTCTGATAAACATTGCGAGTATTACGGCGACAACAATGGCCTCAATATTTTCCCTGAGGGCGCTCTTCTTTTTTTTATTTTCTGTTTTCAATTTCAATATATAACCTTTCTGAATATGCTTCAGATCACATAAAGCCGGTGATAATAAATATGGATCTTAACAGGCAGTTGCTCAAAAATCCGGCGGCGACATCATCCATCACTATCCCAGTTCCGCCTGACAGTTTATTTTCTAATGAACTTATTGGAAAAGGCTTTATGATATCCAAAATCCTAAAGATAAAAAAACCTGATATCACTGAAATAAAATTAAACGGAAGTCCCAGAAGCGTTATCATAATTCCTGCAATTTCGTCAATGACTATACTGCCTGAATCCTTTTGTTTCATAATTTTTTCAGCTTTCCCGGCAATCCATACCGCAAAAGCTATAAACACGACTACAATAAGAGAAGCGAGCAGGAAGCTCATCCTGGATAAAAAAAAGCAAAATAAAAGCCCCGCGATAGAACCAAAAGTACCGGGAGCGATAGGAATCTTTCCAACAAAACAGCCTGTTGCAAGGAACATAACCAGTTTTTCTTTAAAATTCATGGCTTGTTTCTATATTCAGGCACAATTTTTGTCAAGAAATTGCATAACTATACAGGGGACAGGAGTCAGAATTCAGAAGCCGGAGTAAACGACCACCCGCGAAACGGGTGGCTTTCATTTTCCGCAAAGCGGAAAATAATCTGGAGACGGCACGTCTCCGAACGTTTAGGTTCGGAACCGCGTGTTTAACACGCGGTTTGTAGAACAATTAAAAGATTTGTTACATAGATTCTGGATTCTGACTTCTGGATTCTATAGTGATTGTCAGAATAATGTTCCGATTGAGTTCGTTAACATTGTTTGGGTATGGGTGCGTATGCGAACCGCAGAAATAATGACCTGG
>JAHJJB010000047.1 GCA_018823005.1 Pseudomonadota bacterium
CACTTTTTATCCCTTCAATTTTTCTTTCTATAACTCTCACATGATCATTAAGATAGTCGCACAGATTCGCATCCCATTCCCTGTACCAGAATACCGGAGAGCCGGAGTTGTCTTCAGGATAAACAAGTTCATCGTGCTTTCCGTTCAATTCTGAAAATAAAGCGAGAGACAGATCAGGAGGTATTTCCCGGTTTTTAATTCCGTGGGAATCTGAAAAATCACGGTAAAAGAATACAATATCCTTCAGGTCTTCATTTGACAGGGTTCCGCCATTACTCACAAGGCGTGATACCACATCTGATTTAAATACAGGGATATTTTTCTTTTGAAGTTCTGATCTGATTCGCTTTCCTTCCTCTTCATATTTTTTATGGGCGGCAAAATACAAATCAGGCCTTAAGCGCCTTCCAAAAGGTATTTTAATAGGCCTGTAAGAATCGTTAAGATTGCTGTCCGCTCTTTTTCCTCTTATGAGTTTGTCAACTGTGCCATATGCCTGAAAAACAAGGAGCGCACATGTTTCAACATTTCTTTCCATATCCATGGCTTTTTTAAACATACCGTATATCGTCATAAGAGAGTCTTCTGTTGCAGCATCAGGAGCAAAAAACTCCAAAGCATTTTCTCCAAGAGCAATAAGTATGTAAAGCAGAAAAAGGAATTTATCCGGATCTTCTTCGTTGTATATTCTGACAGCTTCATGGATAAGCAGAGGATAAGAAAGCCTGACAAGCCCCGGATATTTTTCGGCGCTGATAATCCTTATGCGCCCGTGCTCGAATATGTTAAACAGGTCGCAGGCAATCTCCCAAACCGGAAAAAATCTGAAAAACTTTTCCAAATCCGAACAATTCCCCCGGACATCATTACCTTCATTCCGGTATTCCTGAGGAAAAGAAAAATCATCACTGACCGCGCCGCTAAGTTTGACGGCTTTTTCAAGGTCAAACCCGAAAGTGTTGAATTCGTACAGCCCTGATTCAAGCCTTGCAAAACATTTATAGAGTCCTCTGTTTTCTTCATAGCTTTCATAAGCATCTATTTCATCAGGCAGATACAAAATTTTCCCGTCCGAAAATACGAAAGGTCTATCGCCGTTTTCATTCAATACTGCCTCGCGAACAACTCTGGGCATTAAAGATAAAGAAGATACGGATATTGAACGGCCGGTTTTAGCCTTCATATAGCGGGTAAGCTGGAGCCTGACATCCGAAAGAGGAGCAGTTGTCTGTAATTTCAAAAGAGTGTCCGCACCAAATTTGGATTCAAGAGAGATAAATTTCATCCCGAGCGACTTGTCTTTGGTGTATTTCTGAAGGCCAAGCGTTACAAATTCTTTGAGAGCTTCCTGTGAAAGGAAAGAAAGACCTTTCCTCATACCATCAAAAAACAGGTCGGCAAGATGATAGTCTTCACGAATTATTCTATGAAGCTCCCCAGCCTGCCAGGATCTTTTTGAAGGCAAAAAGGACAGCACTTCTTTCGGGAGGATATGGGAAAAATGGCGGCACTCGCTGTAAGTCAGTTCATTTGAAAAAAGATCTTTCAGTATACCGAGAAATATGTAACAGGACTTGTTGTCTTCTTTTGAAAGAAGGAGAGAAACAGCCTTAAGAGGGTCGGATAAGGTATAAGTTCCCTTTTGTTGCATTGAAAGAACCGCATCAAGAAAACTTTCCAGCAGCCTTTCATCTCCACCTGCAAGAACTGGAACAAGATGCTCGGCCAATATCCGACCGAAAGTAGGGCCGTTTTCGCCTGCTTTTCTCACAAGCTCTTTGTATTTTTCAACTTTATCCGGTTTTGCAGTTTCATACAGGCTGATGTAGCCTGCCGCAAGAGTGTTTCCAAAGGTATATTCAACAGATAAGGCCCATGTAACTTCTTCAAACAGTGTTTGGACCTGCCATTTTGAAAGCGCAATTTTTTTTTGTTCTATTCTCTCTTTAACTGATTTTGCAATTTCCGGGTCGGCAAAAGAGAGTTCTTTTAATAGCTGCATCAGAATACGTCTTCAATCAGATCCTTCAATGTTTCAAGGAGTTTTATATCATCGGTCAGGGGCAGGCAGATGGCAGACATGCAGGCTTCACGAACCGGGATGTTCCTGCAAATAAGCTGTGCCGCATATATCAGAAGGCGGGTGCTGGCCCCTTCGGTCAGGCCGTGTTCACGCATGCTCCTTATTTTTTGTGCAAGAGATACAAGCTTCAGCGCTTCACCGGCTTCAACTCCGCCTTCATGAGATACAATCTCGGCTTCCTTTTCCGCCTCAGGATAGTTAAATTCAATAGAGACAAACCTCTGGCGCGTGCTTTGTTTTAAGTCTTTCAGAACGGACTGGTATCCCGGATTATAGGAAATAACCAGCATGAAATCAGGATGTGCCGGGATAACCTCTCCTTTTTTATCAATTCCTAGTGTTCTTCTGTAATCGGTCAAAGGGTGTATAATAACGGTCGTATCCTTTCTTGCTTCCACTATCTCATCCAGATAACATATAGCTCCCTTTCGCACAGCCCTTGTCAAAGGACCGTCCATCCAGACCGTCTCATCTTTTTTCAGCAAAAACCGGCCAACAAGATCTGTTGCAAAAAGATCTTCATGACAGGAAACCGTCACAATCGGCCGTTTTAACCGGTGTGCCATATATTCCACAAATCTTGTTTTGCCGCACCCTGTCGGACCTTTTAACATAACAGGAAGCTTTATATCATAAGCGGCTTGAAACATTCTGATTTCATTGCCTGTTGCAAGATAATAGGGTTCTTTATCGATAACATTGAGCTCTGTTTCCATGCCTGTTTCACCGTTCATTTAACATATCCTTCTTTTACAGAATTTGCTTTGCATTATTTATGACGGGTTCACAAATGACTTTTTATAAAGCCGCCGGGTTTTACCTTGCTTATATTCCGCATATGTATTATTTTATCAGACATTTTACAATAATAACAAAAGGAATTAATTATTAATGCAGGAAACAAGCAATTGCGATATGGTTCATCGTCTGACCCATGAAGACAAAGAAATAATTTTAATCGGAACAGCCCACGTATCAAAAGAGAGTGTTCAACTTGTAAGTTCTGTTATTTACGAGGAAAAACCTGATACGGTGTGTGTCGAGCTTTGTGAAACAAGATATCAGGCCATAATAAATAAGGATTTATGGCTTAATACGGATATCGTCAAGGTAATTAAAGAAAAAAAATCTTTTCTTCTCCTTTGCAACCTCCTTCTGGCATCTTTTCAAAAAAGAATTGCAAAAAAGTTTGATATTAAGCCCGGGCAGGAAATGGTAGAAGCGATTCAGGCAGGCGAAGCTGTCGGAGCAGAAATATATCCGTCTGACAGGGATATAAGAGTAACCCTTTCAAGGGTTTGGCATAATATGGGATTCTGGGGAAAGATCAAACTTATTTTTCAACTACTCATGTCCCTTGGAGAAGTAGGGGATATCACGGAACAAGACATAGAAAAAATGAAACAGGAAGATGTGCTTGAGACCCTTCTTGCAGAAGTCGGAAAATCGCTTCCGGTTTTAAAAAAAATATTGATAGATGAAAGAGACATGTACCTTTCACAAAAAATCAAAACAGCTCCGGGAAATAAAATCGTTGCTGTTGTGGGAGCCGGCCATGTAAAAGGTATAAAATCATTCTGGAACGATACCATCGACACCGATTCTCTTGAACAAATACCGCCTAAAAGCAAAATGGCTGATGTTTTTCAGTGGGTTATGTCCCTGGGTATATTATTGATTTTTATTCTCGGTTTTTATTACGGCGGAGCAAAGGCCGGTGCGGACATGATAACCTGGTGGATAATTATTACCGGGCTTCTTGCAGGATTGGGCGCTCTGTTGGCAATGGCGCATCCTTTAACAATTTTATCTTCGATTCTGGCAGCGCCATTAACAACCCTGCACCCGTTACTGGCAGCAGGATGGGTTTCAGGGCTTGTTGAAGCCTTTTCCCGTAAACCTAAGGTACGGGATCTCGAAAGCCTTCCTGAAGATATACTTTCGATAAGAGGGTTCTGGAAAAACAAGGTTACCAGAATTCTTCTTGTGGTCGCTTTTACAAACCTCGGGGCCGCTATTGGCTCAATGGTTGCGATACCGCTTATGATAAAAATGTTGTAGCTGAACTATTTACAACTTCAGCCTGCAGCCTGCCTACTGTTCACTATCTGAACCACAGTTCTCTCGACTTTTTTCCCGTCTTCAAGGGTATAAGCCATTCTGGCAGTTTTGAGGCGGTTTTGGGCAAAAAGCTGAATACATTCGGGATAAAGCTCCCATTCGAGGGCAAGCCCCTTTTTTTTGATCGAATCTATTGTGTCATCCGGTTCTATCGGAAAAGCTTTTTGTCCGATTATGGGGCCGGAGTCCTCGCCATAATCTATAAAATGTACTGTGCATCCTCCTATTTTAGACCCGTAACGGAATGTGTCTCCA
>JAHJJB010000048.1 GCA_018823005.1 Pseudomonadota bacterium
GAAAAAATATTTGTATCTCTGAAAAAATAATCGTTTTTACGAAAGGAATTATTATGAAAAAAGAAGATTGCATATTGTTTAGCGGCGGCATTAAAGGGGCTGAAGAAGAATTTGGGATTAATGCAGAGCGATTCGGAATAGAAGAAGTGAACTTCACGTTTGAAGGACATGCCATAGTCCGCCAAAGAGGCGTACGAATCCTTAATCATAAAGAACTGAAAAATGGAGATGTAAGTCTTGAATACATTTCGAAATTAATGAATCGCAGCTACACAAAGACCCCGATGTTCCGTAAAATTCTGCAAAGCATCTGGTACCAGATAAACAGCGGACAGGAAATTTATGTGATAGGGGAAATACTGGATGACAAGACTGTAAAAGGCGGCACAGGATGGGGTGCCGAGTTTGCCAAACTTTGCAACAAACCACTGCATGTATTTGATCAGAAACGTAATTCGTGGTTCATTTGGAATCAGGAAGATTGGGTCGAATGCAAAAAGGGAGACGAGCCGGTTATAAGCAATGTCCATTTCGTAGGAACAGGGACGCGCTTTCTTGAAGACAACGGAAAGAAAGCAGTTGCAGGATTGTTTGAAAGAACATTCGGATGATTGAACCGCAATAGCGAAGGCCCGCCACACAGAAATGGCGGACAGGCATCCCCCGTAGCTTGCTGCGGGGTTTCACTCCGGCGTGCTCTCCTTCATCATCCGTCCCGGGGAGCCGAACAAAGCAAGATAAGCGATCAGGTCAGTCAGATTGTTGCTGCTGATATTCAAACGTTGCATCTTCTATTTAATGTTGCGGATATTTTTTATCCGCAACATTTTTTTTATCCTCAAAACTGAATATTTATTACCCGCTTTTAGTTTTCCCGGGTCTTCTTTGACAGAACAATGAAATATTGTTATTTTAAAAACGAAAAACAACAAGTATACGTTATGAAATCCGAGATATGGAATGAGATAAAGAAAAAAACCTATCAGGTCCTAAACTCAATAATAAACATAACGAAGGCAAGGTATCCATTAATTGTTCAGAACTATAACAATTCAATAAAGCAGATTTATGGCGCAACTTCTCATGGCCGTATAATATGAAATCGGCAACAACTTATTCCGGGGTGATGATGAGCCTGTTTCTCCTGGCATTTTTCCTTATTTATGGCGGTACTCATCTTTATTTATTCTTCAAGGTGAAGGCGGCACTTTCACCGGGAATTCCCTCTTCCCTCTTTCTGGCGTTTTTTCTGCTCTTGATGGTTATCACGCCGGTGCTGGTCAGGGTACTTGAAAGTCAGGGCCTGGAAGCTTTTGCGCGCTTTGAAGCCTATACCGGGTACCTCTGGATGGGATTCATCTTCCTCTTTTTTTCCGCTTCACTATCAATAGATATATACCACGGACTTCTTCATGGCGCCGGATTCTTATTTCAACGGGACTTTTCAGCGCTCTTACTGTCTAAACGCACAGCTTTATTCCTGTCTCTTGCATGGGGAATGGCAACGGCGCTATATGGTTATTTCGAAGCCCGTAACATAAGGACCGAACGGGTTGTCATCAGCTCTCCGAAAATTCCGCGCGAAGCCGGAAAGCTCACCATAGTCCAGATTTCAGATGTTCATATAGGACTGATCGTCAGGGAAGAGCGCCTGAAGAGGATCATTGCCCAGATCAATGGAGCCGAGCCTGATATTCTTATTTCCACCGGGGACCTGGTGGATGGGCAGATAAACCGTATGACAGGACTTGCTGAACTCTTGCAGGATATCCGGCCAAAATTCGGCAAGTTTGCTGTGACCGGAAATCACGAGGTTTACGCGGGACTGGAGCAGGCCGTTGGTTTTACCGAACGGGCGGGTTTCAGGATGCTTCGTAATGAAGAGACGACGGCAAGTGGACTGATAAATGTCGTGGGGGTTGACGATCCGGCGATCAGGAGAGTCACCCATTTCCGATCTGCCCCTGAAAAGACTCTTTTGTTGAAAGCTTCCCCGGACAGATTTACCCTGCTTCTCAAGCATCGCCCGGTGGTTGATCGGGAGAGCTTGGGCCTCTTCGATCTTCAACTTTCAGGGCACGTCCACAAAGGGCAGATATTCCCCTTCAATCTGCTGACCCATATATTTTATCCCGTCAGAACAGGTTTTGCACTGTATCCCCGGAACTCCGCACTCTATGTGAGCAGAGGGACCGGCACCTGGGGGCCGCCGATCCGCTTCCTTGCCCCGCCTGAAGTAACGGTAATCGAACTGATACACGCCGATAAGGAGAAGTAAACAGGTTGATTACCATGTGCGTATCCTGAGCAGGAATATGGGAACATCCGTGGAGGGCGTGTACAAGAACCGTCGATCTGTAAATTCGCCATATTGCTCCTCCACTTAAATTCATATTTTCATGAAAAGATACGCCGAATTCATGAAAAAATTAAGCTTTGCTGGAAACATATTAACCAAACTAAAATAGAATTAATATAGAATTATTTGGCAGCAATCGCCGTTCTGCATATATTTTATATAAATACAAAGAGATGTGAACGTCTTTCAAAAAGGCGGTGATCTGAGAAAAAAAATGGTGCAAGATATTAACTGGATAAAGCAACAGATTCTTTCGGAAAATTACCAATTCAGAAAACACGCCTTGGAAAGAGCGTCTGAACGTGGTATCTAACCACTTGATGTGAAAGAAGCGCTCCTGAGCGGGAATATTACCGAGATTATCCTGATGATCAAAGAGGTCATAGCCGGTCTTCCCTGGCCGGAATATGTTGCTGAATACAAAAGAGACGTACGGAGCAAACTTGACCCGCAAAAAGTTTATGCCGAACTTTCCGGTTTAATTCTTATGTGCTGGTAGGCCCCGGGAAAGAACTGCCACCGGCGCTTTGTTGCTGAATGGCTTGAACCGAAACAGCGAGCGCATTCCCAGTCCGCTCTGCGGCGGGGAGCTTCAAAAATCCCTTGACGTAAAAATACCTGAATTATTGATAAAATAAACACAGCTTTAATAAAATTAAGAAGTGTGATAATCACTAAATATATTTTTAATCCCCCCCTGTTACTGAAACGGGATGTTTTTATGCTGATCCGAATAGTACGACTTGCCGCAGCAACGGCGTGTTATGCTGACCGAAAATCGAATTTGTCGTTTTATGCGGATCAGTCTAAACATTGTCGGACTGAGAGAGAAGAATGACAAATCCATGGGCCATATCTCTTCTGGTGGGTCTTGGCGGATTCGCAGGCTCGGTTGCGCGATATAGCCTGAGTGTCACGTCGCAACGTTTCTCAATCGAGTGGCCGATTGGCACCTTGGCGGCAAATGTGCTGGGCTGTCTCGCCATTGGCATTCTCACAGGACTGTCTGCTCGGGGCGCGGTGCTTTCCCCGGAGATCCGCCTGGCTTTGGCCACCGGATTCTGCGGTGGTTTCACTACAATGTCATCCATGGTTTATGAAACCGCCGAGATGATCCGTGCCAGTGAGTATCTGCATGCAACAATCTACGTAGCGGGAACGTTTCTTCTTTCAATGGCTGCGTTCTTTGCGGGCGTTATGGTCTTGCACATCCTTAGCAAGATTGGAGGTGGGTTATGGAATTGAAAGCAGAGGCGAAACTATTGCGGATATTCCTGGGCGAGGCTTATAAGGTCAAGCACACGGCCCTATATGAGATAATCGTGCGTGAAGCTAGGCGGATGGAGTTGGCCGGAGCAACTGTCTGGCGGGGCATCATGGGCTTCGGCCCCACAAGCAGAATCCGTACGGCAAAAATTCTGGACCTTTCAACAGACCTACCAATCATTGTCGAAATCGTGGACGAGGAAGAGAAGATCAACCGTTTCCTCCCCGTGCTTCACGATTTGTTTGAATCCGCTCAGTGCGGCGGGTTGGTCACGATGGAGAATGTTAAAGTAATCAAGTATCTGCACGGCAATAATGAAGGACAGTCCAATCAAGGAGAGAAGGCGACGCGGTGATCCGCGCGCCTGTCTTCTGCCGTGTGTGCAGGGCTTATCACAGAACTATCAGGGTGAATCCGTACCGGACATATCGGAGCCGAAGGTCGTTAGAAGGGCAAGGGCGCCATAATTATAGCGGTTCTCAAAATAACATTCCGATTGGAGATCATTAAATAGTTTGGGTATGGGTGCGTATGCGAACCGCAGAAATAATTCCATGCCCTTCGTCAACGGCGGCATATCCGCATC
>JAHJJB010000049.1 GCA_018823005.1 Pseudomonadota bacterium
CAGGTTAAGGTACAGGTAATCAGGAAAGAAGTGCGTGAATTCCGTGTAGGTGATCTTGCCGTGTATCCGGCTCACGGAGTTGGCCGGATCGAAGCAATAGAAAACAAGACAGTAAACGGCGAAAAGCATGAATTTTATATAATCAAGGTTCTTGAAAACAGCATGGTTATCATGATTCCGACATGGAACGTTGAGTCGGTTGGGTTAAGGGATGTTATCAGTGAAAGGGAAGTCTCCAAGATTTATGAGTTTATGAAAAGCAAGAAAGTAAATTCTGTTGACAGTCAGACATGGAACCGGCGATACAGGGATTATATGGATAAAATCAAGACAGGTTCACTGTATGATGTTGCAGAAGTTTTCAGGGATCTTTATCTTTTAAAACTTACAAAAGACCTCTCCTTTGGAGAAAGAAAGCTTTTCGACACAGCCCAGACTCTTCTTGTCAAGGAACTTTCAACAGCAAGAAATACAACCGAGGCTAAAATATTCTCCGAAATCGAATCTTTATTTGTCCAGGAAAGCCAAAGCACTTAAATAAATATGCCCGGCAGGAAAGACTTTATCATTTGCGTGGACAAATCCGGTTCCGGGAAACGTCTTGATGTAGTTGTCTCTTCATTTCTCCCTTCCTGTTCCAGATCCCTTGCTGCTTCCCTGATCCAGAAAGGCAATATACTGGTTCAGGATGATCTGAAAAAACCCGGATACAGGGTAAGGCCCGGCGATAAAATATCCGGGACAATTCCAGATCCTGATCCGGTCCGCTACACTCCGGAACCTATCGAAATAGATATCCTTTATCAGGATTCAGATATCATAGTCATTAACAAGCCGCCCGGTATTGTTGTTCACCCTGCTCCGGGTCATTATTCAGGTACCATTGTCAATGCCCTTTTGTATCATTGCCACGATCTTGCCGGAATAGGCGGTGAAATGAGGCCCGGGATTGTTCACAGGCTGGACAAAGATACGTCGGGAGTGCTTGTAGCCGCAAAAAACGATTCCGCACACGCTTTTCTCTCTTTTCAATTCAAGGAAAGAAAAATCAAGAAAACATATGTGGCTCTTGTTCATGGGAGTATGGAGCAGGATTCCGGTTCGATTGTGCTTCCGATCGGAAGACATGCTTCAGACAGAAAAAAAATGTCTGTTGTAACCCGCAAACCAAGAATTGCCGAAACGTACTGGAAAGTCGTAGAGCGTTTAGAGGGCATGACTCTTATAAGCATCGATTTAAAAACAGGCCGGACACACCAGATAAGGGTTCACTGCTCCGCAATAAAACACCCGGTTGTAGGGGATCAGATCTATGGTCAGAGCAGGATTAAAGCGCCCAATGCAAATAATAAAGAGAAACAGGAGCTCTTAAAATCAGTTAAAAGGCAGATGCTTCACGCCTGGCGCATAAGCTTCCGCCACCCTTCCACAAAGAAGACAATGGAGTTTGAAGCCCCCATCCCTTATGACATGGCAGAACTTATAGATTCACTGAAAGAGATAATAAGGCGAAAGGCTTGAGGCGGAAGGCAAAAGTAAAAACTGACTTCATGGCTCATAGTCCCTGGTCAAAAAAAAGAAAACCACAAACCATATACTCAGAACCTGTGATTAAGCCATGCCCTTGAAAGCAAAAAATGCAAGGGAAAGAAGTCCTGCCGTTACAAGCCCTATTGATGTATCCTGAAGCGGTTTCGGAACCCTTGCAAGCAGTATCCGTTCACGCACTCCTGCAAAAAGTATCAGCGCAAGGCCGAATCCTGCAGAATAGCCGAAAGAAGATACAAGGCATTCGATGAAGGTATATTCCTCCTTGATATTTATGAGGCAAACACCCAGAACCGCACAGTTTGTTGTAATAAGAGGAAGAAAGATGCCAAGTCCTGCATAAAGGGCGGGGATACTCTTCTTTAAAAACATTTCCACGAACTGAACAAGAGCGGCAATAACAAGTATGAAGGACATTGTTCTTAAGTATTCAAGCCCGAATTTTCTTAGAATAAACATCTCGGTCAGCCAGGTGATGGCTCCGGCCAGGACGAGAACAAAAATAACGGCCATTGCCATTCCGACTGCCGTCTCCATTTTCTTTGACGTTCCCAGAAAAGGACAGTTTCCGAGGTATTGCATCAGCAATATGTTGTTTATAAGTATACAGCTTATGGCAAGCAGAACATAGTCACCCATAATGTCTCCTATTTTTTGCCAATGGTATTCATTACGCAAAGCATGAGCCCGAGGCACACAAATGCGCCGGGTGCTTCCACCATGAAATTAAAAGGTTGAAAAGAAGGGCCGAAAACCTGGGTTCCATAAAAAGTCCCGCTTCCTAAAACCTCCCGGATAGCCGCAAGAGCCGTTAAAGACATCGTAAAGCCTATTCCAAGACCAAGACCGTCTGCAAAAGAAGGTATTATTCCGTTCTTGTATGCAAACGCTTCTGCGCGGCCGAGAAGAATGCAGTTAACAACGATGAGAGGTATGAATATTCCCAGCTTCAGAAAAAGCGGGTAAGTGTAGGCCTGCATTAGAAGTTCGACAACCGTGACAAAAGTCGCAACAACAATGATAAAACATGCAATCCTGACCTTGGAAGGGATAATTTTCCGCAGCATCGAAACAAGGACGTTTGAGCCGACAAGAACGAAAATAACGGCAACGCCCATTCCAATTGCATTCTCAACTGTTTTTGTGACTGCAAGTACCGGGCATAAGCCTAGCACGAGACGGAATGGCGGGATTTCAGCCCACAATCCTTTTGTAAATTCCTGAGTTACGGACTTTGCCATCTGTTTCTCCCTATTTAAATCCCATCAATTTTTCCGCAAGCTGTGGTTTCAGACTTGTGTAAATTTTTGCAGCATCAGTAACGGCGCCTGCGACACCCTTTGAGGTGACGGTAGCACCTGAAATGGCATCGACCTGCCCCCCCTCACTTTTGACCTTGAAATCGTCCGCAAGTAAAAGCCCTTTGAATTGAGCTGCAAAACGGGGGTCTGTCTGGGCTCTTGATCCGATTCCGGGTGTTTCACTGTGAGTGGTAACGCCTATGCCAATGATCTTGTCGTCTGTAACATTGACTCCAAGCATAATGCCAAAATCTCCGCCAAAACCCTTCCCTGTGGATTCAAAGACAACGGCTTCTGCTTTTCCGTCGAATTTTCCCACAAAAAAACTTTTTTCGGTTTCCCCGACTTTGATTTTAAAACGGTCGGCAATCGGATCATTTGAGGATCCTTTCAAAATATTGCGGATTGCCGGCCCTTTGACAAACTCGAGCTGCTGGTTCTCAATTTTTTCCATTGTTTCATTTCGGAGTGCAGCAAGGAGTCCGCCCGAAAAAGAGCATAAGACGGTCAGAACTATTATCATTTTAAGCATTTCACGCATGGCTGTTGACCTTTCCCATGGCTTTTGGCCTTATCTTGTCTATGAGAGGATTCGTAAGATTCATCAGAAGAATCGCAAAAACCACTCCGTCAGCATGTCCGCCAATATTTCTTATGAGCATGACCATCAATCCCGTGCCGGCTCCGTATATAATCATGGGAATAAAGTTGGCAGGGGATGAAGAGTCTTCGGTAGCAAGAAAAAAAGCTCCCAAAAGGGTGTTGCCTGTTAAAAGGTGGAATAAAGGACCTGCATATTTGCCGGTGTCATAAAGTTGAAAAAACAGGGAGGTGATTAAAAGGGCGGCAAGAAACGAAAGGGATATTTCCCATCTTATAAATCCCCTTAAAATGAGATATAATCCGCCAAGAGCAAGGGCAAGTCCGAATCCTGAGCCTATGCTGCCGGTCTGGTTTCCCATTAAAATGCCTGCAAGATTATATGAGTCAACAGAGGATACACCGTAATGCTTCAGAGCGACAAGCGGGTATGCCGAGGCAAAATTAAATTCATAATTTAATAAGGCTTGATCTATATCAAAGATATTTTTCCATGAGAGCATCAGTATCGCAATACCGATCAGAGCAGGATTAAAGGGGTTTCCGCCAATACCTCCATATATCTGCTTTCCGACAACAATGGCAACGAAGGTTCCTGTAATAACCGCCCACCATGGAGTTGTCGCAGGAAAAAGCATTGCAACCATCATGCCGATTACCGCTGCATTTCCGTCTCCAATTGTTGCGGGCCGTTTGGTCAAGAGGTTTATCAGGTATTCCCAGATTATTGCAGAAGAAATGGAAAGAGCAACAACCCCGACAGCTGGGAACCCGTATAAATAGCAACCATGGAGAACGGCAGGAAGCGCCGCAAGCATTATGTTATTGCTACGGGTTGAAATATTACTCCCATCGTGACAGAAAGGTGCGTGAGAAACAATTAATTTTTTCTGATTAGGCATTCGCCGCCTCCGCTGTGTTAATTCCGGCAAGTTCGTATTTGGCAAGCCTTATATATTGTGATATCGGCATTTTCGATACGCAAACATAAGTACAAAGGCCGCATTCTATGCAGGAATAAAGATCATATTCATCTGCGGCCTGCTGGTACATTTTTGCTTCAAGATATCTTATAAGCATATTCACAGGAATATTGGCCGGGCATATTCTTATACAGTCACCGCAGTTTATGCATGGATAATCTGAAAAAGGCTGTATGTAATTTTTATCCTGAACCATTATTGCATCGGTATCAGGCAAAACCGGATAATCCTCCGAATATACCGGAGAACCTGCCATCGGCCCTCCGAGGATCAACCGGTCCCCATGATTTAGCGTAATGTTGAAGGCTTTAAGAATATCGCTAATTGGAGTTCCTATTCTTGCTGAAACGAGTTTTTTGGTGCCGTCCTTGTTTATTAATGTGAAAATTTTATCCGTTGGAATAGTGTTATTGGAAAAGGCAATTCCGATGGATGCAACCGCTTCTGCATTAATAACGCAGATCCCGATATCTTCGGGCTTTTTCCCTGCCTGAACTTCCCTCCCGAGAGATTCCTTTATAACAAGTTGCCCAAAAGCTGAGGGATATCTTGTGCTGATATTTTTTACTTCTGCTCCGATATTGCCATACCCATGAAGCGAGTCTCTTCTGACCGCAAGTACTATATTGTTAATTCCGGGGATCGATCTTAATATTTTTATACCTTTTATTATATGTTCCATTTTTGAGTTAACAATATACTGACTGGTTACTACCAGTAAATCAGAATCAACGCCGGTAATAACTATTGTGTCAATTTTATTGCCCGGATCTAAAAAGGATTTTATTGGCAGGTTGCCCGGCAGGTATGAAAGATAGTTTTTGACTGTTTCAATGCTCTGTTCCGCTGATACCTTTTCGAAAGCATCATCAGTCTCATCTTCAGAAACGTCAATCTGAACAGATGTGTAGGATTTCCCGAAATCTCCGGCATATGGAGATACAGAAGAAATAGTGCCTGTTACTGTAGAAATAACATACTCTTCCGAGTCGGCATAAAGAATCAATTTTTGTCCTGTTTTTACCCTGTCGCCTTCTTTAAATAAAGGAGAACCTTTTTTGTCATAGGCCGTTCCGAAAAAAAGAACCGCTTTTTTCGGAACGGGAATGATATTCAGTTCGCAGCCTGGTTCGATAACGTCATATTCCAGATGTGGTTCGCTGAGGCATATGAATGGTCGTTTTTTCATGTATTTATTACCTTTTGTTAACGCAATTGTGCACTCGGATTTATGAACTCATGGAAGTCCGCTTTCCGACTTACATATTATGGCACCAGTTACATCTTTTCTCTTTTTCCTTGGGACCGACATCGGCTTTTTCATGACAGCTATCGCACTGCTGGTGAAATGCATCGGTTTTTTTTGTTAAAGCAACGCCTTCATAATCTCCGGAATCGTGGCATTCAAGGCATTTTTCCGGAGCCGGCGCATTATCTTCTGAATTGATGTGGCATTCACCGCAGGCACTGGCAGAAGCATCATTTCCTTCAGGATGATGGTGGCAGTCTCCACATGAAAGAGCATAGCCTTTTTCCGAAGTATGTGCTTTATGGTCGAAAAGGACTTTCCCGGCAAGAGTTTTAAACATGATCCTGACCGGCTGCTCATGTGGTTTGGCCGGAAAGGCCGCATAACAGACGGTACCGACAATAAACAGAACAACAGCCATATACAAAGCCAGTCTAAGTTCCTTATTTGAACCCATTTTTTTTAATATCCTTCCAAGATATATATCAGCAAAAACAGATCTCAATTATTGAGCATATTTCCACTAGCACATTAATAAGGAGCTTTCAATATATTTTATTTACAAACACCGCATTTTCTGCATGAACTCATGGGACAGGGCGGGGATGCTTTCTGCAACAGAGCTTTTTTGTATTCTTTTATCAAAAAAGATTTTTTAATCCCATGATCTATAAAATCCCAGGGGAGGATTTCACCAAAAGGTCTTTCCCTGTAAACATAAAAGTCGGAATTCAAGGGCCATGACTTAAATGCCTTTGTCCAATTTCCTTCGTTTGAATTTGCATGTGATAAAATTCCGGCTACTCTCCGGTCACCTCTTGAAATCAGGGCCTGAATATAGCTTCTTTTCGGAGATTCTGCATCTATCCTGACATTTGCTTCCTTTTTCAGACCGTCTTTAATGTGTAAAATCTTGTTTTTCAGGGAAGACAATCCATCCATAGCAACCCACTGAAAAGGAGTGAAGGGTTTTGGGACAAACGGGTTGACGCTTACCGTAATTTGTCCTATGCGTTTTTTCTTTCTGCTTGAAGCAAGAAAGTTTTTCTTTATTTGCCTGCAAAGGATTGATATCGCTTCAATATCATCCATGGTTTCAGAGGGAAGTCCGATCATAAAGTATAGTTTAATGTTCGGAATACCACCTTCTACTATGGTTTCGGTGGCGGCTAAGATTTGCTCCTCGCTTATTCCCTTATTGATAACGTCGCGTATACGCTGTGAACCGGCATCGGGAGCTATAGTCGCTGTCTTGACCCCGCTCTTTTTAAGAGCGGCGACAAGCTCTTTGGAAAGAGCATCAGCTCTAAGGGAACTGAAAGATATTTTAGCGCCCTTTGCCTGAGCCGTGTTACAAAGTTCTGTAATATCAGGAAAATCCGAAACAGCAGCTCCTATAAATCCTATTTTGTTTGTTTCGGCGATTCCATGATCAAGGCACTTTATCAGGGACGAAATGTTTCTGAATCTTGGAGGTCTGTAAATGAAACCTGCGCTGCAAAATCTGCAGCCATGGGGGCATCCCCTCGATACTTCGATTAAAAAAGTTCTGTCAAAGGTTGTCTCTTCGGATATGATTTTGCTGCAGGTACATTTTCGGGAAATATCTTCACAATAAGTCCGTTTGATTTTTTCCGGCACATCTATAATGGGATAAAAAGAGCGAAGGGTTCCGTCTTTGTTATAGGATGTTTCATAAAATGCCGGGACATATATGCCAGGCACATACTTTGCGATTTTTTGGAGAACCTCCCTTTTTTCTGTTTCCGGCTCAAAATAGTCGAAGAAACTTTCAATAGTTCCTTCTGCTTCGCCCATTATGAAACAGTCGATATATTGGGAAACAGGTTCCGGGTTTATAAAACAGGCAACTCCCCCCGCCATGAGAAGAGGATGGGGGGTTCCTCTTTCAATGGCTTTAAGGGGGAGTCCTGCTTTTTCGAGAATCGAAAGAATGTTTAAAAAATCGTTTTCAAAAGATACTGAAAACGCGATTATGTCAAAATCGGCCAGCCGTCTTGATGATTCAATTGTTTTTACCGGGTCTGTGTTGCTTTCAGGGAGAAAAGCCCTTTCACACAAAAGATGATCAAGCCCGTTTAAAATGTCATAAACCGTCTGAAAACCGAGATTTGACATCCCAACTTCATAAGTATTGGGATAGACGAGGGCTACCCTGATGTGTCCTCTCCATTGTTTACGGACAGCCCCTGTCTCGGATCTTGAAAAATCCTTCGGTTTTTTGTCTTTTTTCCATGGCATTGACTGATCGTTTCACTGGTCATAAAATATTAATAATAGAAGGATTCGAGGATTAAAGGATTCAAGTGAATAGGTTGTTTGACCCATGGCAACCGGACCCTGATCCCTGCCTTTTGCCTAATTCCGCTTAATCAGCTTTTTTTCTTAAAAATGTCGGGACATCAAGATCGTTGTTGTCAATAACCAACCCTTTATAGCCCCTGTAGGTTGCGCCTCCTGATTCACCGGCAGCTTCTTTCTGGCGTATGAAAGTAGGAACGTCATAGTTGGCAGCAGTCTTCATGTCTTCGATTGTAAGACTCCGGACTTTTCCTCTTGCCTGGAATTTTTCCTCTTTTGCTTCGTTTTTGATTTCTGTATGGGGAGAGCCTATGCCTGTCGCAATAACTGTTACCCTCAACTCATCGCCGAGGCTGTCATCAACAGCTGTGCCCCATATTATATCAGCATCTTCTCCGACTTCATTGAAAATCCGATCTGAAGCTTCCGCCATTTCTTCCATGGTGAGATCGCTGCCGCAGGTTATGTTCATTAACACGCCTTTTGCACCCTTGATTGAAATGTCTTCAAGCAACGGATGTGATATAGCACGTTCAGCTGCTTCAACTGCTCTGTTATCACCGCTTCCCACACCAATACCCATAATGGCCAAGCCAGCCTTGGACATCGTGGTCTTTACATCAGCAAAATCGAGGTTAACAATGCCGGGCATCATGATAAGGTCTGTTATGCCTTTTACGGAATGAAGCAGAACTTCATCCGCCTTTCTGAACATCTCTATCATTTTGGCATTTTTTGAAGCAAGCCCTCTCATCCTGTCATTAGGAATAGTAATTACCGTATCTGCGAATTTTTTGAGTTCGTTTATTCCCTCTTCGGCCTGCTTCATGCGTTTTTTACCCTCAAATGAGAATGGCTTTGTAACCACTGCCACAGTGAGAGCTCCCATCTCCTTGCAAATTTTGGCTATGACAGGAGCAGCTCCTGTTCCTGTTCCTCCACCGAAACCAGCGGTTATAAAGACCATGTGACTGCCTTCAAGGGCTTTTCTGATTGTTTCTTCAGTCTCAAACGCGGCATCTCGGCCAATTTGAGGCATAGCGCCTGCTCCAAGTCCCTGGGTAAGTTTTTCGCCGATTTGAATTTTGACCGGAGCCATTGATTTTTCAAGAGCCTGGGCATCGGTATTTGCTGTAATGAACTTGACACCCGCCAGGTTCGAGGAAATCATGTTGTTAATAGCATTTCCTCCAGCACCACCGACGCCGATAACCTTGATTTTTGCCTGGCTTTCATTTTCTACAATGGTAAACATATTTCACCCCCCATGAAATAAATGAAATGTTACTGAAACCAAATTGAATAAATATTTTAAATGACATCATTAAACCATCTTTTCATTCTGATCATAACTCTGTTGAATATGTTTCCGTCACGGATACGAAATTTCTTCTGGGTTTGGTTTCTTGCTCCGTATAAAACAAGACCAACTCCTGTTGCGTACATAGGGTTGTTAACGACGTCGACAAGGCCGCCGATTCCCATTGGTTTTCCAAGACGGGTTGGAAGATTAAAAACTGATTCCGCTATTTCAGTCACGTCTGTTAACAGGGCGGAGCCTCCTGTAAGAACAACACCCGAAGGTATTGAATTTTCCTGTCCGGCCCTGTAAATTTCTCTGTTAATAAGCGTGAAAATCTCTTCCATACGGGGCTCAAGAATTTCTCCCAGTATTTGGCGAGGAAGTTTCCTCGGTGTGCGCCCTCCCATTCCCGGGACTTCAATCATTTCATCGCTATGTATATTCCTTGCGACACAGCTCCCGTATTTTATTTTGATTTTTTCTGCTTCCGGAAGAGGGGCACGTAATCCGACCGCGATGTCATTGGTAAGATTGTTCCCTCCCAGAGCAAGAACAAAAGTGTGTTTTATGCTTTTCCCCGAAAAAACTGCAAGATCCGTCGTACCTCCTCCAAGATCGAGAAGCACCGTGCCAAGCTCCTTTTCTTCTTCGGTCAGCACTGCTTCTCCGGAAGCAAGGGCTTCGAGCACTATGTCGCACACGTCAAGACCCGAACGGTTTGCACATTTGACTATGTTGTGAGCGGATGTTACGGCACCTGTTACAATATGAATTTTTGCTTCAAGCCTGACCCCGGACATGCCAACAGGATTCTGTATCCCGGCCTGCTCGTCGACGATATATTCCTGAGGAAGAACATGTATCACTTCACGGTCCATCGGTATTGCTACTGCCCTGGCGGCATCAATAACATGTTCCACATCCTGCTGGGTTATCTCCGGGCCTTTGATGGCAACAATACCACGGCTGTTAAATCCGGTAATATGGCCCCCTGCGATTCCGGCATAAACGGAAGAAATTTCGCATCCTGCCATAAGTTCCGCTTCTTCAACCGCTTTTTTAATGGAATCGACAGTAGATTCAATATTAACAACCACACCTTTCCTGAGCCCTATCGAAGGATGGGTGCCAATTCCGATTATGTTTATAGCATTATCGGCCAATTCACCAACCACCGCACAGATTTTTGTTGTTCCGATGTCAAGACCGACAATGATGTTCTCCCGTACCGGCATTTTATACCTCCTTCTTATATTCTTTGGGCTCTTCAGCGGGAGTGGCTGCAGGGCAAATAACTATACGACTCAGGTTGTTAAGATCGACAGTTTCAAAATCAGAGAAGTCCTGGCCATTTTTTACATGGTAAAAGACTTTTTCCAGCCTTTCATACTTATCGAGATAATTGTTGTATCCGAGCTTGATGGTTTTATCGAAAGCAAAAACCGTAAGCCCAATCTCCCTGTCCACATTTATGAGGGTAATCGAATTATTTGGAAGAATGCTTTCGGGCTTCCGGCCAAGTTTAAGTACAGTCATTACCGCATCAAACGACGGGCTTCTTTTTGCACCACTTAAACTTAAATCGGAAAATTTAAGGCCTTTTACCAAGGGAAGGCTCTTTGGGTCTGTTGTTGCTTTTTCTTTAAAAATATCTCCATTTGCATTGAGTAAAAATTCTTTTCCAAGATCGAGGACGGCAAGGGGGTTGTGCTCCTTTATTCTCACAATGATGCCGGAAGGAATTTTTCTGACCACTTCGGCTTCAGCTATCCATGTATTAGCCATAAGCTGTTTTCTTACTTTTGAGAGATTTATCGAGAGGATATTATCTCCCGGTTTTATAAGAGTCTCTTTGATTACTTCCTCTTCGGAAAGAATTTGGTTTCCTTCAACCGCAATGGTTTCTGCTCTGAAATAATCACATTGGGTGAGGCAGTCGTATCCGAATATACAGATCAGGCTGATAGCAGGCATGGCTGCTAGTGCAAGTATTATCTTCAGATAGAAAATGATGCGCTCCTTAATTCCGGCACCTGTTTTTCTATGAAGACTGTTTTTGTAATGCTTTTTCTTTGTTTGTTTAAATTCCAACAATTTTAACCTCTGGTTCAAGGTTGATATTAAATTTATTTAATACCGTTTCCTGTATTAATTGCATAAGCCCGAGTATGTCGTAAGCAGACGCGGTGCCTGTGTTTATTATGAAATTGGCGTGCTTTGCCGAAACTTCTGCGCCACCTATCCGCGTTCCTTTGAGCCCGGCCATGTCAATAAGCTGGCCCGCTGTCTTACCTGAAGGCGGATTCTTAAAAAAACATCCTGCGCTTGCCGTTCCGGTCGGCTGATTATCCCTTCTTTTTTTAAGAATAGCCCTGGCTTCATTTTTCAGTTCAACCGGATCCGACTGAAAGAGTCTGAAGCAGCCGTCAATTATTATGGGTTCCCCATGGTGCGACTTTGTAAAAATATTATCCAAGGAGAGTTTTCTATATGAAAAATTGAGTTCTTCCCGTTTTATCCTCAACATGTTTCCGGATGAGAGCATAACATTTACCGAATACAGGACATCCGATATGGAACCTGAAGATGTGCCGGCGTTCATCATTATCGCTCCGCCAACAGTTCCGGGGATCCCGAGCGCAAAATTTATTCCTGACAGTCCTTCTTCTATTGCATAGCGGCAAAGAGTTTGTGTTCTGACACCAGCCATAGCCTTAATCAGAACGGATTCTCCATTTCTGCCGGAATGGGAAATTTAATTAAGGCATTTTGTCAGGACTATAACGATTCCGGGAATCCCTTTATCCCTTACAACAAGGTTTGAACCATCTCCTATAACTGTATATGGAATTCTTTTATCTTTTGACCAGCACAATACTTCCTGCAGTTTTTCAACATTGTCAGGGCATATAAAGACATCAGCAGGACCGCCAACCCTGAAATAAGTGTGCTTTGACATGGGCTCGCCGAATTTTATGCTGCTTCCCAATAGATTATTCAGCCAGTTTATTGAGTCTTTATCGATAGACATTTTATTTTTTCTTTTTCCTGACCGTTTCTTTTTTTAAAGATTCCAGCACACTCATGCCGGCCTTCCAGACATCCCCGGCCCCGAGAGTTAGCAATAAGTCGTTTTCTTTTAACTCTCTTGAGAGAAATGCAACCGCCTTTTCGTGCCCATCCATAAAAACAACTTCTTTATGGCCATGGGCTGCTATTTCTTCGCACAGAATCTTCGAATCAATGCCCTCTATTATGTTTTCCCCTGCCGAATAGATGGGGAGAACAACAAGGTAATCGGACTGATAAAAAGCGCGGGTGAAATCATCAAACAGGGCTTTTGTCCTCGTATATCGGTGCGGCTGAAAAATAACGACAAGGCGTCTTTCCGGCCAGCTCTCCTTTGCAGCCTGCAATGTGGTTTTGATCTCTGTGGGATGGTGACCATAATCATCCACAACGATAATTCCCTTCGCTTCACCTTTGATTTCAAGTCTTCTCTGAACACCCTGCAAAGTTTCGAGCGCTTTCTTGATGATATCGAAGGGTATGTCGAGTTCAAGGCCAACCGCAATGCTCGCCAGAGAATTATAAACATTGTGAATTCCGGGCAGATTCAGGGCTATTTCACCCAAAGATTTTCCATGATGATAAACCGTATAAGTGCTTGTTAAACCGTCAATCAAAACATTTTTAGCCTGAAAATCTGCCTGGGAACTCATTCCATAAGTGGTGTAGCGTTTTTTTATTCTCGGGATTATCTCCTGAACAGACTCGTTATCTAGGCAAAGTACCGCAAGCCCGTAAAAGGGTATTCTGTCTATAAAACTGAGAAAGACTTCTTTAATGGCATTGATATCCTTGTAATAATCGAGGTGCTCGTTGTCTATGTTGGTGACTACGGCAATTGCAGGGGAGTATTTAAGGAAAGAGCCATCGCTTTCATCAGCCTCGGCAACAATGAAATTCCCCTGTCCAAGCAGGGCATTTGAGCCTATGCTCTTTAATTTACCACCGATAACAACTGTCGGGTCTAAATCTCCTTTTGCTAATACAGATGCTATTATGGAAGTAGTTGTTGTTTTTCCGTGGGCCCCGGCAACAGCGATGCTGTATTTTAAACGCATCAGCTCAGCCAGCATTTCAGCCCTTGGTATAACGGGAATTGGGACCTGAGATGCGGCAATCACTTCTGGGTTGCCTGGGCCGATTGCAGAAGATGTTACGACCACGTCTGCCCCCTCTATCTGCTCTCCTCTATGCCCCCTGAATATGGTGCCTCCGAGGTTTTTCAGACGATCGGTTATATCAGTTGAAGCTGAATCCGAACCTGAAACCTCATAGCCCAAATTGAGAAGGAGTTCGGCTATACCGCTCATGCCGATTCCGCCGATTCCGACAAAATGTATATGGTATTTTTTTAGATACATAGTTAGATTAGGCTGTTAGTCTGTAGGCTGTTAGCTAATAGCCTACAGCCTAAGAGTCTACAGTCTTCCTCCTTCCTTCTTACGTCTCATGCCTCATGCCTCACGACTATTCACCATTCACTATTTTGTAACAATCGTTTACTATGGTTTTTGCAGCATCCGGCCTGCCGAATTTTTTTGCAGATGATGCCATTTTATTAAGTTCTTCCGGATATCGAGAGAAATATTCTATTCTTTCAGAAAGGATTTCAGCCGTTAAATCCTTTTCCAGGATCATTTCTGATGCGCCCGAATCTGAAAGGGCGCGGGCATTTAAAGCCTGATGATCATCTGCGGCATAAGGATAGGGAATAAAGATTGCTCCCAGTCCCATAGCCGTGACTTCTGCAACGGTTGTTGCGCCGGCCCTGCAGATTACAAGGTTTGCCCCGCTGTATCGTTCTGCCATATCTTCAAAGAACGGTTTCACCATGCATGAAATCCCTGATCTTTCATAGGAGTCGGCGACATATTGTTCATCCTGAGCTCCTGTCTGGTGCACAAAGAAATATTTTTCCTTGTTTTTGAGAAGTGGCAGGGTCTCGATGACTGCCATGTTTATTTTATGGGCTCCCTGGCTTCCTCCCAGGACAAGAACGGTAAATGGCGTATTACAATCTGATGAGTCAGCAGGAACATTATTATTGGCGGCATCGATAATTTCTCTTCTCAAGGGATTTCCTGCAAGAATCGCCTTTTGTGGGCAGAGCCTTTTTTTTGTCTCTTCAAATGAAACGTAAACGCGGTCGGCAAATCGGGACAGGATCCTGTTTGTTATACCCGGTAAAATATTCTGCTCATGGAGTGCTATTTTAATTCTCAAAAACCGGGCCATAATAATAAGCGGTCCGGAAGAATAACTTCCAACCCCGACAACCAGATTCGGTTTGAAATCACGTATAATTTTAAATGACTCAAACATGCCCTTTGGTATTTTTAAAACAGATCTTAACTGTTTCAGATAACCACGCCCTTTTATGCCTTCTGCTGAGATGCTTTTGTGATTAAAGCCGGCCTTTTCGACTGTTGTTTTTTCAAAACTATTTCCTGCTCCGACAAAAATAATCTCGCTCCCAGGATTCTTACCGGTAAATGCCTGTGCAATGGCAATTCCGGGGAAAAGATGACCGCCGGTACCTCCTCCTGCAATTATAACGCGCAAGCTTTTGCCGTCGGCGCCGTCTGTTATTGACTGTGCAGTGTTTGCAGTATGCTTTGAGCTTTTCCGGTTTCCTGTCATGCTCTCCTCGGATGTCTGTGAGCATATGGCTGCTTATGCGACCGGGTTCCTATGTTCATGAGTATTCCTATTGACGCCATGTTAACCAGGAGTGATGTTCCTCCGTAGCTTAAAAAAGGAAGAGTAAGACCCTTTGTCGGCAATAGTCCCAGGGCAACACCCATGTTAGTACAAACCTGAATAGCGATTGCGGATGTAATTCCTGTTGCCAGGAATGTTCCGAATGAATCGTCTGCGTTTTTTGCGATGCTGACTCCTCTCCACAATATAAGCACATACAGGGAGAGAATTATTGTGACCCCAAATAGCCCCAGCTCTTCTCCGATAACGGAAAATATAAAATCCGTATGGGGTTCAGGAAGGTAATGAAGCTTCTGATAGCTCTGCCCTATGCCTGTTCCCCAAAGTCCCCCTGTTCCGAAAGCCATTAAGGAATGGATTATCTGGTATCCTTCGTTTGCAGAGTATTGCCAGGGATCCCAGAAACTCATTAGCCGTCTGGCCCTGTATCCCGCGCTTACCATGTAAATATATCCTATTGGTACAAGCAGCAGTAAAGGCGGGACAAGATGAAATATCCGCACGCCTGCAACGAAAAGCATGAGCCATGTTATAGCGCCCAGTATTACAACTGAACCAAAATCAGGCTGCAGAGCTATAAGGGCTGTTAATATTCCCAGCACAACAATGTGCGGCAGAAAGCCTACAGAAAAGTTTTTAAGCTCCCCATTTTTTTTGTCTAAAGAATAAGCAAGATAAATAATCATGGCAAGACGGGCGAATTCAGAAGGCTGGACTGTAAATCCACCAATACGGAGCCATCTGGCAGAACCCCCTGCCGAATATCCAATGCCTGGGATGAATATTGACCCAAGCAAAATTATTGCGATTATTAAAATTGGATAAGCCAATGACTTCAAATGCCCGTATGGAAAATGCCTCGCGCAGACCAGTCCGATAAAACCGGCCATCGCGAACAAAGCCTGCTTTTTCAGAAAATAGAAATCTGTTCCGAATTTCTTGAAAGCAAGAACGGAACTTGCGCTGTAAACCATTATTATTCCTATCGTAACCAATATGAGAACAGGGAACATGAGCTTTAAATCGTAATACCCCAGAGATTCATCAGTCGATATATATGACAGCCTGTCACGTTTCATTAGTTGCTTCTCTTCAGTGTTTCAACGGCCCTGCTGAAGATTTCTCCCCTGTGCGAATAGCTTGTAAACATGTCAAAACTTGAACAGGCCGGAGATAAAAGCACAACATCACCGGGCCTTGCGGAGCCGTATGCAAGGTTAACGGACTCTTCCATCGATTCAGCTGAAACAGTTCCAACAATATTTCCGAGAGAGGCTATTATCTCCTCTCTTGCTTCTCCCAGAACAATCAGTTTTTTAACATGTTTTATTACGGTATTTTTCAGCAGGCTGAAATCGCTTCCTTTATTGCGCCCCCCCATTATCAGTATTACGGGTTTGCTGAAGACTTCGAGTGCTTTATTCACCGAATCAACCGTTGTTGCCTTTGAATCATCATAATATTCCGTTCCGTTAATTGTAGCTACATGTTCGATCCTGTGTGGAAGACCCCTGAAATTTTTCAGCGCCGACCTGATTCCTGCCATGTTTCCACCTGCAGCAAGTGAAGCAAGAGTTGCGGCTGCAACATTCTCAATATTATGCCTTCCCGGAATACCTATTTCAGAGAAATATAATGAGAATTTTCCTGAAAAGGCAGGGTCGGAACCGGCTAAGTTTTTTTCAACATTAAAGTCTATGCGGTCATTTAATATCTTTTCATATTCTTTATATCCCTTTGAATGTTCATCACCGGAAAAAGGGATTTTATTGCATCTTATATTCCCGGTCATCGAGCTAATATGCTTATCCGATGCGTTGAAAATACAAATATCACCACCCTCCTGGTTTTCAAAGATCCTTCCCTTTGATTTTGCATAAGCGTTAAAATCAGCATAACGGTCGAGGTGATCTTCAGTTATATTAAGCAAAACACTTATTCCCGGCCTGAAAGTGACGATGGTATCGAGCTGGAAACTGCTGATTTCGGCAATTATAATTTCTGCTTTATTTTCGCTGTCAACATAATCTATCAGGGGATTTCCGATATTTCCGCCCACAAAAACATTTAATCCCGATTCTTCAAGCATTTTACCGGCAAGAGTCGTTACAGTTGTTTTGCCGTTTGTTCCTGATATGGCAACGATTGGTTCTTTAATAAATCTTGATGCAAGCTCTATCTCTCCGATAACAGGGACGCCCCGCTCAACAGCTCTCCTGACAGGCTCAATAGTGTGCGGTACACCGGGACTTAATACTATTAGTCCGGCATTTTCAAAGGTATATGGATTGTGCGATCCAAATTCAACGTTGATACCCATTTCAATGAGGCCGTCTGCTCTGTCCGCCAGATCTCTATCTCCTGAAGAATCAGTAACAGTAACTCGCGCGCCCCTTCTTTTTAAAAAACGTGCGACAGCCATTCCTGTTCTGCCCAGACCCGCAACAACTATTTTTTCCCCTGATATCTTCATCTGTTCCTTACGTTTTGCTCGTACTTCGAACATCTTACATCGAAATTCTACATTCTATATTCTTACTCTTTTTCACCTCTCGCCTTCAGCCTTAAGCCTCATGCCTTTTTACCTTAACTTAAGCGTGCTTAGCGCAATAAGAGCAAGAGCGATTGAAATTATCCAGAACCGGACAATGATCTTTGGTTCCGGCCATCCTTTTAATTCAAAATGGTGGTGAAGAGGCGCCATCCTGAAAATCCTGCGGCCTTTTGTCATTTTGAAGAATCCCACCTGAAAGATAACGGAAAGGGCCTCGATTACAAACAACCCGCCGACAATGACAAGGAGAAATTCCTGCTTTGTAATTACGGCAACCGTTCCTATTACACCTCCTATAGAGAGTGACCCGACATCTCCCATGAAAACCTGCGCCGGATAGGCGTTAAACCAAAGAAATCCGAGTCCTGCTCCGACAAGCGCTCCGCAGAATACGGTTATTTCTCCGCTGCCTGCCACGTAATTTATCTGGAGATACTCGGCAATTTTTACATGGCCTGTAACATACGCGAAGATCATATAGGTTACCGCTACGATGATTGCCGGGCCTATTGCAAGACCGTCGAGTCCGTCGGTAAGGTTAACCGCATTTGAAGTTCCCACAATAACTAATGCGGTGAAAAATATATAAAACAAACCCAGATCGGGTGAAAATTTCTTGAAAAAGGGGAATGTCAATATGCTTGAGAAATCAGGGCTGGAATAGATAAGCCCGCCGACGACAAGCGCCAATCCGGTCTGCATGATAATTTTCTGCCTCGCGCTTAGCCCCTTGTTCTGTTTTTTGACCTGCTTTAAATAATCATCAGCAAATCCGATGGCGCCGTACCCTGTGATAACTAAAAGAAGTATCCATATGTAATAACTGGTTAGATTGGACCAGAGCAGGGTCGACACGGTAATGGAGATGATTATGAGCGTGCCGCCCATGGTGGGCGTTCCTGTTTTCTTGTGGTGATCCTGAGGGCCGTCTTCCCTTATGAATTGCCCTACCTGCATTTGTGAGAGTCTGCGTATAAACCAAGGCCCCAGAAGAAAGCATATAAGAAAAGCCGTGAGAATCGCATATATTGTTCTGAAAGTAATATATCTGAATACATTAAAAACAGTAAATGTCGTATGCAGAGGATATAGTAAATGGTAAAGCATGTTTTCCTCTTTTTATTTCTTCTTAAACCATGAGCGCATGTCTGCGAGATTATCTGATCCGTCTCATAATAGTTGGGCGCTTTGCCTTTCAGCCCAATCCTTCAGTTTAAAAACGATTTTTTCCATTCCCATTGCCCTCGAGCCTTTCACAAGCACCCAATCTCCTGAACCAAGCCATCCTGTGATATTTTCCAGGATATCGTCATGGGATCCTGTAACGATACTATTACGACTCATACCGTTACCAATAGCTCCATCCGCTGTATTTCCTGCAAATTGTCCCGTTGTATAAAGCCTCGCAATGCCTGATTCTGCGCAAAGAGCGCCTATCTTCTCATGCATTTTTGTTGAATGCTTTCCGAGTTCAAGCATGTCGCCTGCAATAAGAACTCCTCTGTTATCCGCTTTGAGTTCTGAAAGGGTTTTTATAGCGGCTTCCATTGAGCCGGGGTTTGCATTGTAGGAGTCATCAATAATGGTGATTCCGTTTGACAGGGTAAAAATATTCATCCGGCCTTTTTCAGGAGCGCTGTTTTCAAGTCCGGCCTTTATCTCTGACGCGGTTAGCCCTGCAAGATATCCGACCGATGCTGCCGCAAGGGCATTTTTCACCATGAATCCGCCGGAGACGGGGAGGTCAACGGCAACGGTTTCTTCCGGAAGAATGAGGGTAAAAGAAGTGGCATCTCTTTTAACCTCAACCAAGCAGGCCCTTATCGACGCATTGTCTGAAAACCCGAAGAGGAGCACTTTTTTTGATGTTCTCCGGGCAAGATTCATGACCATTTCGTCATCTGCATTAAGAATGGCTGTACCGTCGGGTTTGATTCCGTCAATAAGTTCTCCCTTTGCATTCATCACGCCTTCTAAAGAATTCAATCCTTCAAGATGAGCAGGGCCTATATTTGTTATGATGCCGATGTCTGGTTTGGAGATTCGTGCGAGCCGTTCTATTTCTCCGGGATGGTTCATTCCAAGTTCGACTACGGCCCATTTATGGCTGTGGCTGAGCCTGAGAAGGGTCAGGGGGAGTCCGATTTCATTGTTCAAATTTCCGGTTGTCGAGAGTGTTTCAAAACGGCGTGAAACAACTTCTGCGGTCATCCCTCTTGTTGTTGTTTTACCGTTTGAACCTGTAATTGCCACAACAGAAACATCCGCTCTTGTCCTGTTATATGATGCGAGGCAGCCGAGTGCTTTAATGGTATCTCCGACTGCCACACAAAGAATTCCGGCTTTCTTCCATTCTTTACATGGAAGCTTAACCGCCTCCTGTCTGTTAATAATGAGCCCCTTTACTCCAAGCTTTATTGCTTTTTCGGCAAAAATGTGCCCGTCATGGACATCTCCCCTGATTGCAACAAAAATTTCACGGGCGGATATCGTTCTTGAATCAATGGAAACACCGGAGAAAAAAAGATTGCTCCCCGCAGAAAGAACCTCTCCTTTTGTTGCTTTAATTATTTCTTCCTGTGTCCATGGAATTGGTTGTTTCATATATTCAACCCGCAGAGTTTATTGATGAAAGGGCAAGTTTTGCCTCCTGCCTGTCATCAAATTGAACCTTAATTACACCTTTTATCTGGTAATTTTCATGACCTTTTCCTGCGATCAAAACTGTATCTCCGGGCCGGGAGGTCTTTATGCCGAGCCGTATCGCTCGTTTCCGGTCAGGTTCCGTGACATATCCCCGTCCATTAAAATCATGCGTCAGTTCCGACAGATCGAAACGGTGGATGTTTTTTCGCATAACCCCGTTTGTTATATCTTTTATGATATTTAGAGGATCTTCTGTTCTGGGGTTATCGGATGTAATGACTGCAATATCTGAAAGACTCGCGGCTATTTCACCCATAAGTGGCCGCTTTGTTCTGTCCCTGTCACCCCCACAGCCGAAAATACATATAAGCTTTCCCTTTGTTATGGGTCTTAAAGAAAGGAGCACATTTTTAAGGGCATCAGGAGTATGGGCATAATCTACATATACCGATCTTTCCGCAGTATTATCGATTCGTTCAAGCCGCCCCGGAATA
>JAHJJB010000050.1 GCA_018823005.1 Pseudomonadota bacterium
AGAATCCTTATGGCCTCAAGAATTCTGAGTGTGCCTAGAGCATCGGTATTTGCGGTATATTCAGGGGATTCAAATGATACCTGGACATGGCTCTGAGCCGCAAGATTGTATATTTCATCGGGTTTGATTTCCTGGATGATTCTAATAAGATTTGTAGCATCCGTCATGTCGCCGTAATGCATGAAAAATCTTACATCCTGCTCATGGGGATCCTTATAAAGGTGGTCGACACGCTGAGTGTTAAATGAAGATGCCCTCCGCTTGATCCCGTGGACAGTATATCCCTTGCCCAAAAGAAACTCTGCAAGATAACTGCCGTCCTGCCCGGTAATTCCTGTAATTAATGCAGTTTTCATGTTCTCCTGACTAGTATGAGCTGTGATCGGTTTTTGAACGTTGAGGATACAGGCCTGTATCCTTTATTTCAATAATTATTTTCTTCTGTTATCTCACTTTCAAACCTTCATCCAAATACTTGATAACGGGAAACAGGAAAAATTCAATCACCCTTCGTTCGCCCACATTGATTTCTGCCATGACGGACATTCCCGGTTTAACCTGATAAACCGAACCATCTTTGGTTTTCAGCGAATCGGCAAACATCCTGAAGCGGACGGGATAACCCTCTTTTTCGGCTTCTTTTTCCTTATCTTTGCCGGTCTCCTCCAAACTGTAAGGATTGATGGTTTCAACCACGGCTTCAATAGTGCCATACTTCTGGAAATCGAAGGTGTCCACTTTGATCACACAGCGTTGCCCCTCTTTTACAAAGCCGATGTCCTTATTTAAGACGATAGCATTGACCGCCAGTGGTGTATTTTCCGGTACCAGACTGACGACGGGCTGGGCTGTTGTCACAACTCCACCGATGGTCTTGACCGGTAAAAGATGGACAAAACCGTCCACGGGAGAGACAATAAATTTTTTCCCCTGCCTGAATCTGATGGTGCTGACCTCGGCCTCCAGAGTATTTTTGGTCTGCATATTCGTGGAAAACTCCGAAAGGAGCTTTTCTCTGAAGGTACTCCTGAAAGTCTCAATCTCATCCTTGACCCTCGAAAGCTTCGTCTCCGTCTGTTCCGTCTGGCCGATCTTTATCTCCAGCTCTTTTTCCAGGTTCATTCTCTCTTTTATTTTTTCCCGGTAGCGATTATCCGCCAGCGCCCCTATTTCTACCAGCGACTTCTGCCGTCTTTCATCCTCACGGATAATGCCAAGCAGACTATTTATACTGCCGATCTCGCTTTTGATCATATTGAGCGCACTTTGATTCTCCTGATATTCTTTTTCCTTCTCCTTTAGAGTTGAGGTATATATATTCCTCTGGGCGTTATACTGGGTAATCTGAGCCTGAACCGTTTCATTAGGCACTTCTTTGCCTGATGGTAGAAATTCCTTATCGTAAAGAACAGCGTTGATCCGCTCCATGGCAAGTTTTGAAGACATCAGATTTTTTTCTTTACCTTCCAGATCAGCCATATCAACCGACGGATCTATCTCCAAAATAATGGCGCCCTTCTTAACAAAGTCCCCTTCTTTTACATGAATGCCCGTTACCACGCCGGTATCCAGAGGCTGCATCACTTTGATATCGCCCACAGGAATGATTTTACCCCGTGCCGTTACGACCACATCGACTTTCACAAGGTACAAGCCAAGCAGCACAACAACCATGAGGGAGATGATAGTCCAGAGAAAATAGGTTCCCAGAGGGTTGGGGGGGCGCTCCTCAATCTCCGTAATGATAGGTTTAAAATCGTGATAATCGGTATTCTTCACAGGCGGGTTTCCTCCTGCTGCTTATAAAGATAGGCGTACAGGCTGTTTTTTCTCATCAGTGATTCGTGATTCCCCGTCTCCACGATCTTTCCCCGGTCAATGACTATTATCATTTCGCAATCGCGTATTACGGAAAGCCGATGGGCTATGAAAATCACCGTTCTGCCTTTCCGGATCAGGTTCAGGTTCTTCTGAATAATCCGCTCCGATTCGTAGTCCATGGCGCTGGTGGCTTCATCAAAGATAAGAATGCTTGGTTTTGTGATCAGGGCTCTCGCAATGGCAATCCGCTGTTTCTGACCGCCGGACAATGACGAACCCCGCTCCTCAACATAGGTGTCATATCCCAGTGGCATCTCCGATATAAAATCATGAGCCCCTGCTACGCGCGCTGCCTCGATGACCTGCTCCATGCCCGCATCCGGCGATGCTATGGCGATATTATCCCGAATCGTTCCGCTGAAAAGAAAGCATTCCTGTAATACGATTCCGGTCCTGTATCTTAAGAAAAGGGGATCCAGGTGTTTTATATCCACACCGTCGATCAGGATCGTTCCCTCAACAGGCAGATAAAGCCGCTGGATAAGCTTTGCGATTGTGCTCTTCCCGGAGCCGCTTCGTCCCACGATACCTACCATCATTCCGGAAGCTATATTGAAGCTTACATTATCCAGCACCAGAGGACCGTCCGGCGTGTACCGGAATGATACCTCCTTTGCTATGATCTCGCCTTTGACATGTTTTACTGAAATCGCTCCGCCCACCACTTCCGACGGTGTATTAATGATGTCACCAATTCTATCCAGCGAAAGCTTGGCCTGCTGAAAGTCCTGCCACATGTGAACGAGACGGAGGATAGGACCACTTAGCTGGGATCCAAACATCTGGAATGCGATAAGTTGACCAACGCTCAGTCTTCCCCCGAAGACGAGGCTCACTCCGAAATAGATGACAGCCAGAGTCATCATCTTCTGCAGCATCTGGGAAGAAGAGACAGCGACATTGCCGACATTCGAAAGTTTAAACGCCGAGAGGATATAGTCACCGAGGTTATTCTCCCACTCCTTTATCATCTTGCCCTCGATCGCCATGGACTTCACAGTCTGAACACCGGTGATAGACTCAACCAGGAAGGACTGGGCTGCAGCTCCTTTCTGAAATTTCTCATCAAGCCTTGCCTTGATCATCGGCGTGGCAATTATCGAAATCAAGGCGATGGCAGCCACAAACAAAAGAACGATCAACGTCAGATAGACGCTGTAGACCGCCATGATAACTACGAACAATATCGAAAAAACCGTATCGAGGAGCACAGTCAGAGATATATTGGTCATAAACTGCCTCAGGTTCTCAAGCTCGCGAACCCTTGCGATGATATTTCCTACCTTCCTGACTTCAAAATATCTGAAGGGCAGAGACAGAAGATGCCGGTAAACCTTCGCACCTAAACTCGCGTCTATCTTGTTGGCCGTGTGGTAGAGAAGATAATTCCGCATGAGATTCAGGACAGTGTCAAACACCAGAACAATCATAAAAGCACCCGCGACGACTTTGAGCGTTGTCAGGGCATGATGGGCAAGAACTTTATCGATAATGACCTGGATAAACAGCGGTGTGACCAGACCGAAGAGCTGGATAAAAAAGGATGACAGTATGACCGCTGAAAAGACTGGCCGGTGCTTGAAGAACTCCTTGAAGAGCCACCGGATGTTGAGAAATAACTCGGTCTTGGTAAAGCGCGGATAAACGGCGATTGCCTCTCCACTCCAGAGGGACTGAAAGGCTTCCGCAGTGACCTCCTTTATTTGTTTCTCCACGCAATCAAAAATAAAAAACTTTTCATTCTTTTTTCCTATAAGGACATGATATGTTCTATCCTGTGCAATAATAATGGATGGCGTGGGATAATTCAAAAGATCGTCACTGGACTTGAGCTTTTTAAGCCTTGAACGCATCCCGTGGTCTTTGAGTATTCTGAGAACCTCCTCCGGTTTCAGCTCGTTTTCAACGAAATAACGTCTTTTCACGGCCTGGACATCAATGCCGGCAGCATGGATCTTAGATACTACTTCAATACTTACAAGCCCAGTCTCCATAATACTCACTGATAAAATATTTGTAGTCCGTCTCCAGCTCCAGCCGCTTCTCATAAACAGCCATAGCGTATTCCGTCATCTTCAAATCCCGCTCAACGGTCAGGACGTCTATTTCCATCTCCATGATGTCCGTAACGCTTCTTTCTCCAAAACCATGCGCCTTTTTAGTGATATTGAGCATTTTGTCATACTGTTCAGAAAGTTTCCTGTAATGTTTTAGAGATTTTGACAGTTCTGCATATCCGGCATGAAGAGTTTTTATATCACGGCCTTTTTCTTCAATGATAACCTTAATGCTCTCTTCCCGTTTTTTGAGTTCGTGAAGGTTTTTCTTGCGTTCCCACTTCCGGACACCGCCGTCAAAAAGAGGCAGATTGATCAGAATGCCCGCCGTATATGCAGTCTCCCGGATATCTCGAACCGAACTGTCCGGGCTGTCCAGGTTGCTGCCATAATAGTCATACCGCCCGTACAGTGAGATATCAGGCCAGTAGTTGTTCGCTGCCGCTTTTGCTTTAAACTTCTCGGCCTCAAGTTCCATCATGCGGGCCCTGTATTCCGGAGTTTCCTCCACGAGCTCTTTAATCTTTGTGATCTGTTTTTTGCCGTCGGAGACAAACTCTTCAAAATCCACATCCTCGTCGTAGATTTTGCCCATATAGCTGTATAGCCGCTCAAGGTATTCTTTAAATTCCTTCCTTAAAGATGAGATTTCCTTTTCAGTATCGGCAACCTCCGCATCCACCTTAAGTACCTCTTCATAAGACACCTGGCCGCCGGCGAAGGCACTTTTTTTCAAGCTGAGGACACGCTCCAGAAGCTTCAATATATCGGAGGTATACCTTATTCTGAGTTTTCTTTCAGCCACTGCACCAAAAGCTTCCGTCAGATCCCGAACTAACTTCTTGACCTCGGCGTCGCACTCATAAACACTCGCGTCTCGTAATTTTTCATAATAAGTCGCCTCGAATCTCTTTTTATACCAGTGCGAGAGATAATACTGACCCCAAAAGTATACGCTCGATCTCCATGCGTTTGAATCCCCTCCAACAATCTCGCTGGAGACCGTTTTGATTCCCAGGTCGTTTCTCTTATCAAGGTTTTCATATTTTTCCAGGCGGCCGTTCGCACTGATCTCAGGATAAAGAGCTGCGAAGTTTTGCCGGTAGGTGGCATCCGAAATATTGATGTCTTCTATCTTAACCCTGACCCGCGCGGAATTATTTAAGGTATTTTTAACCGCTTCCCGGTAAGTAAGCATGTCGGCTCTGGACAAGGCGACTGTTGCGAAAATAAGCACGAGCATTAAGTGTGAGCAGCGAATGCAAAAAAACATCCGTGATTTCCCTCTTATCACCTTCCCTTAATTCCTCCCACTAAAGAGGGAAAAATTTGAAAGCAAGGAATGCCCTTCCATCCAAATACAGACAGAGGGGATCTTATTAACTGCTAAGCCTGGGGCTGGTGCCAGCTCTGGGCAAGGACGCTGGTGTAGGTCTGGTCATTCATCATTGCATTGTACTTCTGGATGATATCCATCCCCGGATCATTGTTGATGGCTATCATCGTGCTGACGATATTATCGATGTCCTGCCGGGTGATGTAATATCCGTCTGAAACCTCCAGACGCTCAATACCATAATTTTCATTCTGGAACTGACTTGCAACCTTCACATAATTATTTGCATCAACAAACAGATACAAGTCGTTATTCTGCTTAACGATAACCGGTTCTACCGCCGAGATGCCGTCCGTCATCTTAACAATATCTGAATCGCCCGCGATTCCGGCGGTTTCATTTATGATATCCTTCCCATCCGTCCTTCGATAAATATAAGTATCGCTACCGTTTCCTCCAGTCAGTGTGTCGTTGCCCCCATTGCCGTCCAGCGAGTCATTACCGTTATTGCCGGAAAGCGTATTAGCTCCGCTGTTTCCGATTATGATATTATCCAGAGTATTACCTGTACCTTTAATGGCAGAACTTCCTGTCAAGGTTAGATTTTCGATATTGGCACCGAGGGTATATGTGACGGAACTATTCACTATATCAGTGCCTTCATTATCGTACTCGGTAATAGTGTCTCCGGTATTATCAACAACATAGGTATCATTACCCGTTCCGCCTATCAGGATGTCGGCACCGGCACCACCATTCAATGTGTCATTGCCGGCCCCACCCGTCAGAATGTTTGCTTTGCTGTTCCCGGTAAGAGTGTTGCTGAGTTCGTTGCCGGTTCCATTAATGGCAGCACTTCCTGTCAGGGTTAGATTTTCGAGGTTGGCGCCAAGAGTATATGTGACAGAACTCTTAACCGTATCGATACCTTCGTCGGCGTATTCAATAACAATATCTCCGGCATTGTCTGATGTATAAATATCATTTCCCATACCGCCTGTCATAATATCCGCACCCGCTTTTCCGTCGATTGTGTCGTTTCCTGCACCTCCGATGAGAGTATTCGCGGCACTATTGCCTGTCAGGACATTATCCAGAGTATTACCTGTCCCGTTGATTGAACCGCTTCCTGTCAGGGTTAGATTTTCGAGATTGGCGCCCAGGGTATATGTAACGGAACTATTCACGGCATCAGTGCCTTCATTATCGTACTCGATAATAGTGTCTCCGGTATTATCAACAACATAGGTATCATTACCCGTTCCGCCGATCAGTGTGTCGGCACCGGCACTGCCATTCAATGTGTCATTGCCGGCTC
>JAHJJB010000051.1 GCA_018823005.1 Pseudomonadota bacterium
ACGAGGCGCAATTTAAGCATACGCATCGAGGGGAGCAATGCCATGTTACCGGGCGAATCTGAAATCATCAGAGAAAAGACGTGATGTTGACACCCTCTTTTGATTACTGTATCAAAGGCGCAAAGTTAAAAGACCGAAGATGGAAAAGCCGGACATCGAATGTCGAATATCGAAAAGCGCGAAACAATAAATACAAGGATTCGAGGATTCAAGGGGTCAAATGGGAAGAAAGTGGATCGTATATAGTGGATCGAAAAAGCGAACAACGATTAATGGCTTTTTGAACCAGAAACCAGAAACTGTAAACCAGAAACCAACATTTTAATTTTGGAATCCTTGAACCCTTTTTCGATAAAAGTTAATTATTAAGGGCAATTATGATAAAAAGATACACAAGAAAAGTTATGGGCGACATCTGGACCGATGAAAACAGGTATAAAACCTGGCTGAAGGTTGAAATACTCGCCTGCGAAGCAATGGCTGAAGCCGGAAGAATTCCGAAGACTGCTGTTGCCGCCATCAAAACCAAGGCGGACTTTAAAGTTGACAGGATTAACGAGATCGAGGAAATTACAAGGCATGATATAATAGCCTTTCTGACGAATGTTGCGGAATATGTCGGTCCTGACTCAAGATATATACATTTGGGACTCACGTCATCGGACATTCTCGACACGAGCATGGCGTGCCTTCTTAAAGAAGCAGGCGGAATAATTCTTTCCGGCTGCGATAATCTCATGGATGCCATAAAGGAAAAGGCGTTTAAATACAAAGACACTTTGATGATAGGGCGTTCACATGGAATTCATGCAGAGCCCATCACTTTCGGACTCAAATTATCCGTATGGTATGATGAAATGAGACGGAATAAAAAACGGTTCGAAAGTGCTGTTGAAACAGTAAGTTATGGGAAAATGTCAGGCGCTGTCGGCACCTTTGCAAACATATCTCCAGCGGTCGAGGAATATGTGTGCAGGGGTCTTGGTTTAAAACCGGCTCCGGCCTCGACCCAGATTATACAGAGAGACAGGTATGCGGAATATTTCACGAGCCTTGCCATAATGGCATCCTCCATTGAAAAGATGGCTCTTGAAATCAGGCACCTTCAAAGAACAGAAGTCCTTGAGGCCGAAGAATACTTTTCAAAAGGGCAGAAAGGCTCCTCGTCGATGCCCCATAAGAGAAACCCGGTGGGCTCGGAAAACATGTGCGGCCTGGCAAGAGTCATAAGGTCAAATGCCATGGCAGCCCTTGAAAACATACCCTTGTGGCATGAGAGGGATATAAGCCATTCGTCTGTTGAAAGAATCATAGCGCCGGACAGCACCATACTGATGGATTATATGCTGAACAGGTTTGCCGGCATAATCAAAAATCTTGTCGTATACCCTGAAAGAATGGCTGAAAATCTCAACAAGCTGAAGGGGCTTATCTTTTCGCAGCAAATTCTCCTTGCTCTTGCTGAATCAGGGGTAACCCGTGAAGATGCATATCAGATGGTACAGACGCATGCCATGAAAGTATGGGATGAAAATAAGGATTTTAAAGCCCTTATTACCGAAGACAAAAAGATATGCAGTCTGCTCGGAAAAGAAAAAATTGAAGAAATATTTGACGTAACATATCATTTAAAGTATATCAGCGCCATTTTTGACAGGGTTTTCAGCAGCAAGGGTTAATTTTTTTTATTATATTCATATAAGGAGGTTTTATTTTGACAAGTATCGCATATGCAATGGGACAGGGAGGAGCAGCAGGACAGGGTTCAAGCGGTTTTACAGCGTTTATTCCGCTGATACTCATGTTTGTAATATTTTATTTTCTGCTCATACGGCCCCAGCAGAAAAAAGCCAAGGAACACCGTGAAATGATCAGCAACCTCAAAAAGGGTGACAGGATACTGACAAGCGGCGGCTTGTTCGGGACAATAACAGGCACAGATGACAACACACTAACCGTGGAGATAGCCGAAAAAGTAAGGGTTAAGATAAACCGGGGAAACGTGGCTGCCCTTGCTCAGACGTCTGCGCCGGCGCAGCCTTCCAAAAGCAAGGAAGCAGAAAAGGATAAATCGAGCTGACTTGTATTTATAAGCCTCCTTTTACAATCCTTTAATAATGTAATGTAAATTAGGCGATTCAAAGCCTTAAATGAAAGGAACTGATCATTGAAGCTTTTTTCATGGAAATTGCTTTTATCTATTGCAGTTATCATAGCTGCGGTTATTTATATTCTTCCAACTCTGAAGCCTGGAATATGGCCCCATAAAAAGATAAACCTTGGGTTAGACCTTCAGGGCGGCATGCATTTGCTTCTTGAAGTCGAAAACGAAAAAGCGATCGAAAGCACAATTGAGCGAATATCCAATGATCTTAAGGGAATGCTGAGGAGTGAGCATTTAAGTTTCAGCAGCATTGAACGCACCGAGGGCACAAAAATATCTGTTGTGCTTCAGGGGGAGGAAAATATCGGCGGTTTCGACAAGCTTCTTGATAAGGAGTTCAGGGAACTGCGCGTACTCTCACGTTCAAAAGATAACGATAATCTTAAAGTGGTTATGGATCTTCCTGAAAAGGAAACTGAAACTATCAAGAAGCTGGCAACAGCACAGGCGCTTGAAACCATACGAAACAGGATTGATCAATTCGGCGTAAGCGAACCCGACATCCGCATGCAGGGCGAAAACCGTATTCTTATTCAGCTTCCCGGAGTCACAGATACCCAGAGAGCCAAAGAGCTCATCGGGAAAACCGCTCTGCTTGAATTCAAGCTTCTTGATGAAGCCCATGATGCTGAAGCAGCTGTTGCTGAAGGTGCTCCTCCAGGAACCGAAATATTATATGAAACGAGGGAAAATCGTGAAACAAAGCGGGTTATAAAAAGGCCTTATCTGGTTAAAAAAGCGGCTCTTTTAACCGGAGCTTATCTAACTGACGCTGCAGTCCAGATTGATTCACAGTATAACGAACCCTATGTTTCCATAGATTTTGATAAAAAAGGCGCAAAGATATTTGAAAGAATAACAGAAGAAAACGTTAAGAAGCGCCTCGCAATAGTTCTGGACAACAAGGTTTATTCGGCGCCCGTTATACAGGAAAAAATCTCGGGCGGTCATGCCCGCATTACCGGAAGTTTTACAACTGAAGAGGCACGCGATCTAGCAATAGTGCTTCGCGCAGGAGCCCTTCCTGCACCTGTTAAAATGCTCGAAGAAAGAACTGTCGGCCCTTCACTCGGAACTGATTCTATTAACAAAGGGCTTTTTTCAATGTTGGTCGGCGGCTTGCTTGTTATTCTTTTTATGGCTTTTTATTACAAATGGTCCGGAGTTGTTGCAGATTTAGCCCTCATGTTCAATATTGTTATTATGGCAGGAACCCTTGCAGCATTTCAGGCAACTCTTACTTTACCCGGTATTGCCGGTATTATACTGACGATAGGCATGGCAGTTGATGCTAATGTCCTGGTATTCGAAAGGATAAGGGAAGAGCTGTCTCTCGGGAAAACACCCCGGGCTGCAATTGATGCGGGTTATGAAAGGGCAACATTGACCATTCTGGACTCGAACATTACAACACTTATTGCAGGCCTTGTTCTTTTCCAGTTCGGAACCGGCCCTGTAAAAGGATTTGCAGTGACGCTGTGCATCGGAATCATTTCAAGCGTTTTCACCGCGCTTGTATTGTCAAGGCTTATATTCGATTATTTCCTCTACTACAGGAAAATTAAAAAACTGAGCATATGACCAGTAAGGAAGATATATTCCTTAAGTCTCATTAAGAGAGTCTTCTATCGGCATACAAACTTATATCAGAGGCAACAGATAAATGGAGCTTATTAAACGGGATATCAACATAGATTTTATCGGCAAGCGGAACATCGCTTTCATCATATCCGGATTACTGATCATCATAAGCATTCTTACGATTATCGTCAGGGGCGGTCTTAATTACGGAATCGATTTTGCGGGGGGAACACTTATCCAGCTTAAATTCAACTCACATGTTGAAATAGGAAAAATCAAGACGGGACTTTCGGCTGTAAATCTTTCAAATGCATCGGTCCAGCTCTTCGGAGAGAAAGAAGAGAATGAATTCCTTGTGCGAACCAACACCCCGGTTACGACAAATAAGGAGTTTTCTCAATCACTTGAGGAAGCTTTGAAAACAGCCACCGGAAATAGTGCAGAAATACGCCGAGTCGAAATGGTCGGCCCGCAGGTCGGAAAAGATCTTCAGGAAAAGGCTCTCTTTGCGATATTTTATTCCCTCCTTTTTATAGCAATATACATATCGGGCCGTTTTGAATTCAAATGGATGTTGGGCGGAATTACCGCGGCAGCTCTGATGGGGTCCGTTTACCTCCTCTCTCTTTTTAAGATAAATATGGTAATTCTCACTGCCGCCGCCCTTCTTGTCACTTTTGCCATTTTCTGGCTGCTTAATTTAAAATATGCAATGGCAGCAATTGTCGCCCTTGCCCATGATGTAATGATAACAGTCGGGATGTTTTCAATATTTGACAAGGAATTCAGCCTTTCAATCGTAGCCGCCATTCTGACAATCATCGGGTATTCGCTGAACGACACCATAATTATTTTTGACCGCATCCGTGAAAATCTTAAAAAACACACGAAAAGCCCCCTTACCGTTGTAGTTAACAGAAGTGTAAACGAGACATTAAGCCGTACTATTCTCACATCCGGAACGACTCTTCTTGTGGTTACAGCCCTCTTTATCCTGGGAGGAGGAATTATTCACGACTTTGCTTTTGCCTTGCTTGTAGGTATAACCGTGGGAACTTATTCCACTGTGTATGTTGCAAGCCCTATTCTTATCGCATGGCAGGGGAAAACGAAAAAGAAAAAGTAAGGTCTGAAAACAGCAACTCACTATAAATTTATAAATTTGCAGTAAATCTTTATGGATAATATTCTGCCATGGTTCGCCTTAAAAAGTGTTCCCGGTATAGGGAATCTTCTTTATAATAGGATAATCAAACACTTCAAATCTCCGGAGGCCGTATTCGGGGCGTCCTGCGAAGAACTTACGCAGATAGAGGGCGTTTCGGACCGGCTCGCAACCACCATTATAAAGCACAGGTTACCAGAACATGTAAAAAAAGAGGTAGATCTTGTAGCGGAAAAAGGCTTCAGAATTGTAACAATGGCAGACCCGGATTATCCTCCCCTCCTCCTGGAAATACCCGATCCGCCTCCGTTTTTATATGTTTCCGGAATTCTGGACAGCTCATCGAACAATGTAGCCGTCGTAGGCTCACGCAATGCAACCGACTACGGAATTTTAATCACAAAAAGGCTTTGTACCGATCTTGCTTCTCTTAATATTACTGTTGCAAGCGGAATGGCGAGGGGGATTGATACAGCCGCACATGAAGGTGCTCTTTCTGGAAAAGGAAAAACAATCGCTGTCCTGGGAAGCGGCCTTGAAAGGATTTATCCTGCTCAAAATCAGAAGCTTTTTCATATGATTTCCGAAAACGGCGCTGTAATAACCGAACTCCCTCTCATGGCAGAACCGGATGCATATAATTTTCCGGCCCGGAACAGGATAATCAGCGGCATTTCACTTGGTACGGTGGTTGTCGAAGCGACAAAACAGAGCGGATCACTTATAACTGCACGGCTGGCGGCTGAACAAAACAGGGAGGTTTTTGCCGTTCCCGGAAGCATCCAGTCGTTTAAAAGCACCGGTACACATACGCTTATAAAACAGGGAGCAAAGCTTGTTGAACATGCACAGGATATAGTTGACGAACTTTTTCATTCTATCGGGCCAAAAGAGGATATAACCGAACAGGGAGAAAAAAGCAGGCATGAAAACCTTTTCCTATCGGAAGAGGAATCTCTGGTTCTAAAAGCCCTTGGCCCCTATCCTGTTCACATAGATGACATTATAAGAAAGATTAAAATTGAGCCCGGCAAGATTATAAGTATACTTTTAAAGTTTGAACTGCAGGATAGAGTAAAACAATCACCCGGAAAATTATTTTATTTGGCTTAAAGAACAAATAGTGAGGAAAATTTCGTGAATAAACCGCTTGTTGTTGTTGAATCACCCACAAAAGTGAGAACAATTAAAAAATATCTTGGAAATGGTTACAATGTAGTATCAACGGTCGGACATATAAAAGACCTTCCTTCGAAAAAAATCGGGATTAATATTGAAGAGGGTTTTCAGCCCGAGTATGTCATTATTCCCGGAAAACAGAAGGTAATATCCAACCTCAAAAAAGAAGCCGGCAACTCCACCGATATATATCTTGCACCCGACCCCGACAGGGAAGGCGAGGCAATAGCCTGGCACACTTCAGAGGTATTAAAAAAGAAAGGCAGAAAATTCCATCGCGTGCTTTTTCATGAGCTGACAAAAAAGGCCATTCTTGCCGCAATTGCCTCCTCTGAAAGTCTGAATGAGAATAAATATGAAGCCCAGCAGACAAGGCGCATATTAGACAGGCTGGTCGGTTATCAGGTTTCACCCCTTCTCTGGAAAAAAGTAAAAATGGGATTAAGCGCCGGGCGTGTCCAATCGGTCGCTCTCCGAATAATATGTGAAAGGGAGCGTGCCATACAGGCTTTTACATCCGAAGAATACTGGTCAATTACAGCTCACCTTGAAACAGATGCGGCATCGGTTTTTACGGCAAAACTCGTAAAGAAAAACGGCAAAAAGATCGATATTCCGGATGAAGATATTTCTTCTAATATAATCAGTGAGTTATCAGGAACGCCGTTTATCGCTGAAAAGGTTCAAAAGAAATCGACTGTAAGAAACCCTCTTCCACCATTCATAACAAGCAAGCTGCAGCAGGAGGCAATTACAAAACTCAAATTTTCTGCCAAAAAAACCATGTCGGTTGCCCAGCAACTTTATGAGGGAATTGACCTTGGCCCAGGAGAACCGGTCGGACTTATAACTTACATGCGAACTGATTCAGTCAGGATATCAAAGGAATCTGCCGAGGAAGCGTTAAAGCTTATAAGAGATTCATTCGGTGAAGAATATTCGCTTAAGGAACCGCGGTTTTTCCGTAATGCAAAAAGAGTGCAGGACGCACACGAAGCCATACGGCCTTCCTCTGTTTACAATACCCCTGAAAAGGTTGCTCCTTACCTCTCAAAAGACCAGCTGGAACTTTACACGCTCATATGGAAGCGGTTTGTCGCATCACAGATGACACAGGCCATTATAGATAAAGTAATGGTATCAATATCAGCCGCCCCATACACCTTTAACGCAAACGGATCAACCGTCAGATTTCCCGGTTTCATGTCTCTCTATATGTCCGCCGACGAAGAGACTGATGATGAAAAGAAAAAAATGCTGCCTGACATTTATGAAGGCATGCTTTTGAAACTGAACAAACTTGACCCGAAACAGCATTTTACCCTTCCTCCCCCAAGATTTTCCGAAGCTTCCCTTGTCAAGGAGCTTGAAGAAAATGGAATCGGCCGTCCAAGTACATATGCCACAATTCTTTCAACGATACGGGAAAAAGGCTACGTTGACTTTTTGAAAGGCTACTTTAAACCAAGCGAGCTCGGATTCATCGTAAATGATCTCCTGACGGAAAGCTTTCCGACCATTTTTAATGTTGATTTCACCGCCAAAATGGAAGACGACCTTGACCGGATAGAAGGCATGGATGCAAAGGCGCTTGATGTTCTGAGCCTTTTTTACAAATCCTTCAAGAATGAATTGGATAAAGCCGCTGAAGAGATGCTCAGTGTGAAGGGTGTAGGTTTTCCGACCGGTCTCAAATGCCCCGAATGCGGGAATGAACTGAAAATAAAGGTTGGGAAAAACGGCCATTTTCTTGCCTGCAGCGGCTATCCTGAATGCTCCTATTCCAGGGATTACCAGAGGGATGAAAAGGGCGTGATCCTTCCGGTCTCTCTGCTCTCAGTTGAAGCTACAGACCGGGTTTGCGGGAAATGCAACAAACCAATGGTGCTGAAGCGTGGAAAGTACGGGGATTTTTTTGCCTGCTCCGGATATCCTGAATGCAGGAATACCCTGTCGGCAAATCCAAACGGACGGACACAGTCAACAGGAATTAAATGCCCCGAAAATAATTGCTCCGGTGAAATACTTGAAAAAAAATCAAAAAGGGGTAAAGTTTTTTTCGGGTGCAGCCGTTATCCTGAATGTGCATTTGCAACATGGGACAAACCTGTGGCAAAAGAATGTCCGTCGTGCGGCGCAAAATTTCTTCTCGAAAAACCGACAAAGAGAGGCGGCTTATTATATCATTGTGCTGCGAAGGAGTGCGGCTATAAGGAAAATAATTGAAGACCATTAAACGCGGAAATTCTGCATGAAATTCGGCGACTACGAGTGTACTGCCATAGAACTCGGGAATTTTTTTCTTGACGGCGGAGCCATGTTTGGCGTTGTGCCCAAAATACTCTGGGAAAAGAAAATTCCTGCTGATGATAACAATCTCATTCCTATGAAAGCAAGATCCCTTCTGATAAGGGGAAACGGGAGAAACATCCTTGTAGATACCGGTCCGGGGAGAAAGCTCTCCGAAAAGATGAAAAAAATCTACGGGATCGATGACGATTCTACCGATGCGGATGGCGCCCTATCGAAACACGGAATTACATCCAATGATATAACCGATGTGATCATAACTCATCTTCATTTTGACCATGTCGGAGGTTCAACAATAATAAGGGCCGGGAATTTGGCCCCGGCATTTACGAATGCAAAATACTACATTCAGAAAACACAGTTGGAAGCGGCAATCGACTCGGGATCAGGGGATGCTTCAAGCTATACGAGAGAAGATTTTTTGCCGCTGGAAAAATCAGGAGTTCTGACGAAACTTGACGGACCCGGCATATTGTTTCCCGGGATTGAAATGCTTGTCACAAACGGCCATACGCCCGGCCAACAGCATCCTCTTATAAAGGGGGAATCCGCTTCGCTCTTTTTTTGTGCGGATCTTATTCCGACATCGGCACATATACCTGCTTCATGGCATATGGCGTATGACAATTATCCTCTAATCATTATGAAGGAGAAAGAAGAGCTTATTTCTATAGCGACTGAGGAAAACTGGGTTCTTTTTTTTGAACATGACCCTTATATAACCGCAGCCACAATTAGACAAGGCAGAAGAAGCATGGAGCCGGATAAAGTTATCGCGTTATAGTTTGTGAAACTCCCAGCCACAAGCATCGGGGATCGCGTTCGCTGTTTCGGTTCATGAGAGCTTTGAATGTCTCCCATTCGTGTCTGGCATGGGTAATGGGCTTTGGCATTCCGCAAGAAATTTTTAAGGAAACATATCAACGCCCCCTGATTGTCAACAAAGAGACACAGGCAGAGACTAAATCATGGCTTCGTGGGCGTATATCCACTGGGGCTTGCCTGGATTTCATGAGAGTCCGCCTAGGCGGATTGGCGGAGTCTGAGTCGCATTCTTGCGGAATGCCAAAGCCCATTACCCATGCCAGACCATTTAATCAGGGGTTATGCAATGCTCTCTTCATATGATATAAAGGATATATAATTCTTTTTTTAGATGCGTAACTACGCAGCATGTTGCTTTTTAAATGCGAATTTCCATAATAATACCTTGACATGAATAATGAACACTGTTATCTGTATACAAAATTTCAGGA
>JAHJJB010000052.1 GCA_018823005.1 Pseudomonadota bacterium
GCCTGAAATTCATGGTGGTTTTGCTTTTTCTCACTGGTGCGGGGCAAATGAGTGCGAGGCAAAAATAAAGGAGGACCTGAGCGTTACCATAAGATGTATCCCTTCGGAGCAGGAGCCGGAAAAAGGGAAATGTGTATGCTGCGGCAGGCAAAGCAGCGAGCGCGTCATATTTGCCAAAGCATATTAGTTTCCATCCGAAAATGGCCCTTTTGTGTGATCTCTGTGTCAATCTGCGGGATTTCCTTGAGCTTGCCCAAAATTGCCAATTTCCGAATTGGACACTCAAATTTACCTAAACTTTGTTTCCAGATGAATGCTCATTGATGAAGACCTATTTATCGGCGATCACGATATGGATATATAGATGATCAGGATTACGGATATAATTGACAAGATTACAGCAAACAATCCGGATGCGGACCATGGTATCATAGACCGAGCTTATATCTATTCGGCTAGAGTTCATGAAGGACAGACCCGGTTGTCGGGCGAGCCATATCTTTCTCATCCTCTTGAGGTGGCTGGTATACTTGCGGATATGAAGCTCGATGCCGTGAGCGTTGCTGCCGGACTGTTGCACGATGTTATAGAAGATACCCGCGCAACTCCCGAAGAAATAAAAGCGCTGTTCGGACAGGAAATATTACATATTGTATCAGGGGTAACAAAGCTCGGCAAGCTTCCTTTTGACGGCTCCCAGGCCGCACGCCAGGCAGAGAGCATAAGAAAAATGTTTCTCGCAATGGCGGATGATATCAGGGTTATCCTTATCAAGCTTGCAGACAGGCTTCACAACATGAGGACACTTCAGTTCCAAAGCGAAGAAAAACGAATAAAAATCGCCCAGGAAACAATGGACATATATGCTCCTATTGCCGCCCGTCTTGGTATCTACTGGATAAAGCATGAGCTGGAAAATACGTCATTCATGTATGTTTTACCAGACGAATATTTAAACATCAAAAATCTGGTCAGTAAAGACAAGGAGGAACGGGAAAAATACGTTGAGACAGTAAAAGACTACATCAAGAAAAAGGTGGGTGAAAACAACCTTAAATGCGAGGTTAGGGGCAGATACAAATATTACTACAGCATATACCAGAAAATGCTCAAGCAGAACCTTGCCTTTGACCAGGTTTACGATATCATAGCGTTCAGAATCATACTCGATACAGTTCCTCAGTGCTATGAAGCTCTTGGGCTTGTTCATTCACTCTGGAAACCCCTTGCGCATAAATTCAAGGATTATATCGGATTTCCAAAACCGAACATGTATCAGTCTTTGCATACGACTGTTGTCGGTCCCATAGGCGAGAGGATTGAAATACAAATCCGAACATGGGAGATGGACACCGTTGCAAAATCGGGAATTGCCGCTCACTGGAGTTACAAAGAGGGAAAGAATATCGATGACAATATCAGCAAAAAATTTTCCTGGATACAAAGCCTGGTTGAAAATCAGGAAGAATTCAAGGATCCTGTTGAATTCCTTGAAAATGTCCGTATAGATCTCTACCCGGATGAGGTATACGTATTTACTCCGAAAGGGGCTATCAAATCTCTTCCCAAAGGGGCAACACCGGTTGATTTCGCTTATCTTATACATACAGAAGTCGGAAATCAGTGTACAGGTGCAAAAGTAAACGGTCGCATGGTTCCTTTAAATTACGAACTGCTGACAGGAAATATAGTTGAAATAATAACTACAAAGGGCCACCATCCGAGCAAAGACTGGCTTAAGTATGTTAAGTCGGTAAAAGCAAGGTCAAGAATAAGACAGTGGATCAAGGCACAGGAAAAAGATCGCAGCATTACTCTGGGGCGCGAGATGTGCGAGAAGACTTTCCGCAAGGAACAGCTTAATTTTTCGGCTCTTCTCAAATCCGGCGATTTAGATAAAATAATTGATCAGTTTGGCTTTAAATCTGTTGACGATATGATTGCAAGCGTTGGCTATGGCAAAACCACCCCTTTGCAGATAGTAAGAAAAATTATTCCCAAGACAAAGACAGAAGAAGATGAATCAATATTAGATAAAATAATAGGGCGTGTCAGAAAGAAAAAAACGACATCCGGAGTTATTGTAAAGGGAATAGACGACATACTGTTAAAATTCGGAAAGTGCTGCCAGCCGGTTCCGGGTGATCCAATTACAGGGTATATTACGCAAGGCTATGGAGTCACTATTCACCGGACAAATTGTGTGAATGCCCTTAAGATGAATCCTGAAAGACAGATTGATGTCGAGTGGAATGTGACTTCAACCGATTTATATCAGGTTAAGATACATGTCACATCCCATGACAGGGTCGGCTTGCTGGCAGATATAGCTTCCAATATCAGCAAAAATGGCGCCAATATTATCGGCGCTAATACCATGACAAATGAAAACATGGTTGTTGACAGCCTTTTTACTCTTACCGTTAAAGACACCGACCATTTAAAAAAGGTCTTATCGGATCTGAAGAAGGTAAAGCTCGTTTTGGATGCAAAGCGATTAGACGAATAGGTGTTTTTTCGAAAGAAATTACGGCGCTTTGACCACAAGGCCTGATTTAATGCAACTAGTGCAGACAGATATTTTTTTGACTCTTCCCTTATGAAGTGATCTGACATTTTGAAGATTCGGGTTAAACCTGCGTTTTGTTACATTATGAGCATGACTAACATTGCAGCCAACCATAGGTTTTTTTCCGCATATTGCACACATTTTGGACATTTGGTTTCTCCTTAAGATCGTAATATATTTTATCCTGCCTGCTGTTGCTATAGTAAATGTCATAAATATGTTCCGTTTGGGTATGGGTGCGTATGCGAACCGCAGGAACCGCTATTATAAACAGATCCTATTCCCTACGGTCGAAGCTACCCGCTGCTTGCAGTGGGTAGCTTCAATAATGACCTGCC
>JAHJJB010000053.1 GCA_018823005.1 Pseudomonadota bacterium
AGCCAAGGCCAGGGCGGAAGCCGAAGCAGCGGCAAGGGTTGAGGCGGAAGCAAGAGCGAAGGCCGAGGAAGCGGAAAGGATCAAAGCCGCGCAAATAGCCAAGGCCAGGGCGGAAGCCGAAGCAGCAGCAAGAACCGAGGCAGTGGCCAGAGCGAAGGCCGAGGAAGCGGAAAGGATCAAAGCCGCGCAAATAGCCAAAGCCAGGGCGGAAGCCGAAGCAGCAGCAAAAGCCGAAGAAATAGAAAGAGCTAAAGCCGATGCAGTCGCCAAAGCTGAAGCCAAAAAACATGAAATTAAGGTAACAACCGCAGCGATTGATTCGTCAGCGGTCAGTGCCAAAATTGTTTCTTCCGATGGCCGCTTTGAAAAACTTATAAGCGGCGTGGTGCGCGACACACAAAGCGGTCTCGACTGGTACGCAGGACCCGATAAAAACACCGGTTGGGACGATGCCAAACAGTGGGTAGCCGGCTTAATGGTTGATGGCGGAGGCTGGCGTATGCCTGCAATGGAAGAGTTGAAGGGTCTTTATCAAAAAGGAGCCGGATCGCGCAACATGACATCTCTGCTGGAGACTACCGGTTGGTTGGTGTGGTCTGGGAAAACAGCTGCCATTGCGTCGTTTGACATACGAGCTTCTGCTTTAGACTTCGATGATGGCACAGAGCTTGCGGACAGGCAGGGAAACTCAAACTTCAAGCGGGGTTTTGCCGTGCGTGCCACTCCTAAACTCACAACCGCAGCGATTGATTCGTCAGCGGTCAGTGCCAAAATTGTTTCTTCCGATGGCCGCTTTGAAAAGCTTATAAGCGGCGTGGTGCGCGACACACAAAGCGGTCTCGACTGGTACGCGGGACCGGATAAAGATAATAGCAAGAACGATGCCAATCAGTGGGCAGCCGGATTAAGTATTGATGGCGGCGGCTGGCGCATGCCCACAAGAGCCGAGTTGAAGGGCATTTACCAGAAAGGAGCCGGTTCACGCAACATGACACCGTTGCTGGAGACTACGGGTTGGCTTTTATGGTCCGGGGAAACGGGCATCGGCCCGGGAGGGGGTGATGTTAATGCGTGGGCAGTTGACTTTGGTGACGGCAGAGAGGTCCTGGAAAGGCGCAACAACTCCAGCTATATGCGAGGTTTTGCCGTGCGTTCTCGAAGATGATGCGATTTCTAAAAGCGGTATAGTCAACTTTTTGACTTAATTTATAGGAGCCGACGGCAGAGTGAAAGAGATAGTCAGAGGTGAACTGACAGGAAAGGCGCTTAAGGAAAAGGCGGGAAAACTAATAAAATGAGGCGTTGCGGACATATTCCCAGAAAAATTCCGCGTCAATTCTTGACGACATTTTTTGTTAACATTCACTTTTTTGGCAAGGCTTAGACAATGGAATATTCGATACTACTGGTTGATGATGAGGAAGATTTTTGCCAGGCTTTGGGACAGCGTCTGGAACGCATGGGTTATATCGTCTATACCGCGACTTGCGGCAGGGACGCCCTAACCGTTTTTCGGGATGTCAACCCCATGATAGTGTTGATGGATGTGATGTTGCCCGACAACAATGGCCTTGACTTGATGAAACAAATGAAGACCGAAAATCCGGATACAGAAGTCATTATCATCACCGGACACGGAAATATGGAACTGGCTATAAAGAGTTTTCAGTATGATGCCACGGATTTTATCACCAAGCCGATTGACCGGGAGGCCTTGGAACAGGCGCTGGACCTGGCGACCAAAAAAATGTTTGACAGACGTCGATTGCAAAAATCCGCCGAAAACAAAGCCATGCGGGACGTGGTGATCAACGAGCTGGTAAATGATGATGTTTTAGTGATTGGCGCCGATTACCGCATCATTGACATCAACTTGCCCATGCTCTGCAAACTCGGCGTTACGCGGGAAGAGGTCATTGGCAGGTTCTGTTATGAAGTTACCCATCACCAAAACAGCCCGTGCTCCGGAAAGGACCACCCCTGCCCCCTGATTCAGTCTTTTAACACAAAAAAGCCATTTCAGACCACCCATGTTCATCTGGACAATCAAAACCGGGAAATCTACTATTCCATTTCCTGCTATCCCATATTTGGGAATGGACAGCCAACGAGCGCTATAGAAATGTTCCGGGATATCACCCATGAAATCAACAAGCAGAAGAATCTCCTTCAACAGAGCAAGCTGGCCTCAATTGGCCGATTGGCCGCAGGCGTCGCGCATGAAATCAACAATCCCCTGACCACTATTTTGACTACAGCCATGTTGTCGCAAGAAGACATCGAGCCGAAAAATCCAATGTATAAAGAGCTCGAAATCATTGCCAGTGAAACCCTTCGATGCCGGAAAATCGTTGTCGCGCTTCTTGATTTTGCCAGACAGAGCAAACCGCTTAAAAAAGAATATAACCTCAAGGAATTGATTGAGGAAATTGTTCTTCTGACCAAAAAACAGGCGGCATTTAAAGACGTTCGGGTGGAAAGCTACTGTGCAGCAGATGTGGGAACTGTTCAAATTGACAAAGGCCAGCTTCAGCAGGCTATTATCAATCTTATCCTGAATGGGATTGAATCAACCGATTCCGGCGGAGAGGTATCGGTTATTGCAAAGATTGATCCGGATCCCGGATATGTGGAAATTCAAATCCGTGATACCGGAAAGGGCATTCCAAAGGAAGATCTGGATAAAGTATTTGATCCATTTTATACCACCAAAGAGAGCGGTACCGGTTTAGGTCTTGCAATTACTAACGGTATCATTGACCAGCATGGCGGGGTGATAACTGTAAGCACCCATGTGGGGCAGGGCAGCACGTTTACTATTCGATTGCCTTTCAGACAGGATGGTCCCAATGTCTGCTGACACGCCGCGCATCCTAATTGTGGATGATGAGATCAACATCTGCAGAAACTGTGAGAAAATTCTTTCCAAGATGGACTGTGAGGTATCGATTGCTCAAAACGGTCACGACGCGTTGGCTCTGATTGAAGCCGAACCATTCGATGTGGTTGTGACCGATTTGAAGATGAGCCGGATGGGCGGCATGGAAGTGCTCCGCCGTATCAAAGAAAACAATCCGGATATTCGGGTGATCGTCATTACCGGCTACGCGTCAGTCTCTTCTGCTGTGGAGGTTATGAAAATCGGCGCGTTTGACTACCTGCCCAAACCCTTTACGCCCCATGAACTTCGTGCTGTAGTGCTTCAGGCTATCACAGACCGCATGACAAGCCGCCAGAATCAACGATTGAAAAATTCAGATGAAGCCGCTCGGTCCATTGCCCATCAACTGATAGGAAATAGCCATCAGATTCAGAAGGTCGTATCAATGATTCAAAAAGTGTCGCCGACTGACTCTAACGTGCTCGTATGCGGCGAAAGCGGCACCGGAAAGGAACTGGTGGCTCGTGCGGTTCATGCCAACAGCAACCGTAAAGACAGCGTATTTTTTGCTGTAGACTGTGGAACTCTCTCCGGTAATCTTCTGGCATCCGAGCTCTTTGGCCATGTCAAGGGTGCGTTTACCGGAGCCCACAGGGAAAAAAAAGGGATCTTCAGGCTTGCTCATCAGGGAACTGTTTTTCTGGATGAAATAAGCAATATCAGCCTTGATGTTCAAGGCATGCTGTTGCGCTTTCTGGAAAGCCAGGAGTTTTATCCACTGGGAGGGACAACCCTGCAAAAGGTAAATGTCCGATTGATTTTTGCCACCAACCAGGATCTTCAGAACATGGCTGTGGTCGGGACATTCCGTCAGGATTTTTATTACCGGATTTTCGTCTATCCAATTTTGATTCCGCCGCTCCGGGAAAGAAAATCAGATATTCTGCCGATTGCCTATAATTTTCTGAATCAGTTCTGTCGCAGGATGAATAAATCCATTACCGAGTTTGATGATGATGCGGTCAATCGGCTCATTGCCTTTGACTGGCCGGGCAATGTCCGCCAGCTCCGAAATGTGATTGAACGATCTGTGATTCACTGTGAAAAAAAGCTGATTACCTCAGCGGATTTATTTCTGAGCGATTATTCACTTGCTGAACCGGCCATGCCGGAATCGATTCCCCATACCAACGAAGAACTGAAACAGGCTAAAAAAAACATTCGAATCGCTGCGATAAGCAAATTGGAAAAACAATTCCTTATCAATGCGTTAGAGCAGAACAACTGGAATGTCACCAGAGCTGCCCGACAAACCGGCTTTCAGCGTACCAATTTCCAGAATTTGATGAAAAAATATGGCATTATCCTTCCTCGGCGTATTCGAATCCCTAACCCCTGATCCCTAATATGTCATACACTGTATAATTATTCTGTACACCTATCTCATTAACAGTCGCTCAGCCCATAACATTTTGTAATTACATCTATTTTTTTAACAACCGCGGGATGGTGGCGTTCTGTCAGGTAACTGATAATTATAAATGAATACCATAACCATACAGATACCGAGTATGCAGATGCCGTGTTTTTAGATTAAATATCAATAATACCAAACTGTTAATGATATTGGCACAAAGTATGCTTTATAGTTTATTCAGTTATTTGCCAATCATCACTCACCGGGAGGAAACTATATGAATATGCAAGAGAGAATCATGGTCATCGATGACGAAAAGGGAATCTGCCATAATGTCGAAAAAATTCTGTCCAAAAACAATTATGAGGTTATCTGTGCGCTCAGTGCCGCGGAAGCGCTGGAGCGGATGAAAACCGAATCGTTTGACTTGATTATTTCAGATATTGTCATGCCCGGAATGAACGGCCTGGAACTTCTAAAACAGGTTAAAAGCGAGTGGCCGGATACCCGGGCCCTTGTTATGACCGCGTATGCGTCGACCGATACCGCGGTAAAGGCCATTCGTCTGGGAGCTCTGGATTACGTATCCAAACCGTTTACACCGGATGAGCTGCGAACCGTCGTTCAAAAAGCCATGGCTGGTGATCTGGTTCAGGCCGAAACCTCTGAAAAGGAAATCGAGATGATCAACCTCATTGATCTCGATATGCCGTTTGACGGGGATGAAGTTGCCAAATACACCGGAGAAGATTATGTGAAGATTCTTGGCCGGTCGGATATGCCGGTGGTCGAGGTGAAAATGCCGGAGACGCTGGTAAATTACTGCACGGTTGGAGATATGGTCTGTGATATTTTCAAAAAGTTGGGAGGAACCTGCAAAGCCGGAAACAAGTCACATCTGTGTCCTCAAAAAACAGCCAAAAAGTCAGCCGGATCCAAAAAGATGGCTGAAGTACCGGATCGATCCAAATGGATCGGCATCGATATGCCGTTTAATTATGATGAGGTGGTTTCTGTGACCGGACCGGAGTATGTCGCCCATCTGGGTTCAGAAGGGGTATCTTTTGTCTCATACCAAGCGTTGAAGGAAAATGTGGCCCGAATGATGGGCAAAGCCTCCGGGGATATTGATGTGGATATGCCGTTTGACCGCAGTGAACTGGCCAAAGCAGTTGGCGACGACTATGTCAACACGCTGGGGCCTTCGGATATGCCGGTTGTTGAGGTGAAAATTTCTGAAAAACTTGAGAACTACTGCCAAGTGGGCGAGATGGTCTGTGAAATTTTTAAAAAGCTGGGAGCTACCTGCAAGGCTGGAAACAAAACAAGCCTGTGCCCCCAGAAAAAAAGTCAGAAAAAGGCCAAAGCCGGAAAACAGGTCATTCCGGATGTATCCCGTCTCATCGGTGTGGATATGCCGTTTGTATTCGATGAAGTGGCAGCCGCCGTCGGAGCGGAGTACGCCATGCATCTGGATGCCGGAGAACAAGCGGTTTATTCCTATGAAGAAATCAAACAGCATGCTGCGGCCCTGATGGCGAAGCAGGAATCGAAAATCAAGCGCAGCGCTCTGGTCATTGATGACGAAGTGGCCGTGAACAACAATATCCGGAAAATCCTTGAGAAAAGAGGATATACTGTTGATCAGGCGATCAGTCGGGAAGAGGCCCTTGAGAAAATTAATGAAAGCAGCTATCCGGTGATCATGCTTGATTTGAAAATGCCCGGAGTGAAAGGGCTGGAACTGCTTCAAAGCATTCGTGAGCGCAGGCCGGAGGCAATGGTCGTTATCATTACCGGTTACGCCAGCATTGAAACGGCAGTGGAAACCGCCAGAATGGGTGCCGTTGGCTATCTGGCCAAGCCGTTTACACCGGATGAAATCCGGGGCGCCGCAGACAATGCGGCCCGGCTTGCAGCATAAATCCGTTTTTTGCGGTCGGCTGAAATCTTAATATCAGCCGACCGCGTTTTGGCCATTCCCTTTGCTTTTTCTTGAAAATCCCCATATATTTCAGTTTACTCTATCATTTCTTAATGATGAACCATTCTTTTTCAATTTTTCCCTGCTGAAAATCTGTTGACAAGAAAATTTTCAGAGGTTAATTGGATATCTTGCTTTAATTTAATGAAAACAAACGTCGCTGACGTTTGTTTAATAATGTAATGCATAGGAGAAGCTAATCATGTCGAACGGAAACCCTCTTATCGGTTCTGTTTTGGTTGTCGGTGGCGGCATTGCCGGAATGCAGTCGGCTCTCGACCTGGCTAATTCAGGTTATTATGTGTATCTTCTTGAAAAATCCCCATCCATTGGCGGGGTAATGTCTCAGCTTGACAAGACATTTCCGACCAATGACTGCGCCATGTGAATTATCTCCCCTGTACTGGTCGAGGTCGGCCGGCATCTGAACATTGAACTTATTACCTATGCGGATTTAGAATCTGTTGACGGCGTTCCGGGCAATTTCAAGGTCAAAGTCCGCAAAAAAGCCCGCAGTATCAAAATGGATCTATGTACCGGCTGCGGGGCATGTGTGGAAAACTGCCCGGTCGTATGCCAGATGGTCCAGAACTGACCTTTAGCCGTGTACTTACATCGCTGCAGTTTAATATTAATGACATTCTCTTATACAATAATATGATCTAAAAGGATTTCGGTCTCATGGAACCTGCTATTCAAATTGATTTGAAAAAAATCGATGACATCATTGCTCATTATCATGGAAACAAAGAAGCCCTGCTGATGATCATGCAGGATATAAGTGACATATACAATCACGTACCCCCGGTGATCATTCCCATTCTGGTTGACCGGCTCGGTGTCAAAAAGAGCCTGATCTATGGTGTGGCCACATTCTACAAGACCATCAGCCTTGAGCCCAGAGGCAAGTATATCGTCAGCGTATGCACCGGTACCGCGTGCCATGTCCGGGGAGCAGAAAAAATAGCCGATGCCCTGCAGCAGAAACTGGGTGTTCAGGAAGGCCAGACAACTTCAGACAGACTGTTTACGCTGAAGGCGGTGCGATGCATCGGCTGCTGCGCATCCGGGCCCGTCATCACGGTTAACAAGGAAACTTATGGCGGTCTTGACCGAACAGCCGCAGAGAAGGTCATCGACAATTATAAACAGATGCCTCTTAACGGCACGGCGTAACGGAGGTTATTAAATATCATGGCAATTTTATCGAACCGGGAATCCCTGGAGAAATTTCAGGACAAACTCAAATCCGCCAAGTCCCATGGCAAAAAGAAACTGGTTTCGCTTTGCGCAGGCTCTGGATGTGGCGCCTATGGTACCGCAAAAGTACATCAGGCCCTGATGGAAGAGTTGGCCCTGCAGAATCTGACGGAAGATGTCGAGGTCAAGCTGACCGGATGTCACGGTTTTTGCGAAAAAGGGCCGATCATGGTCGTTCATCCGCAGGGCATATTCTATCCCCAGGTCAAACCTGAACACATGTCTGAAATTGTGGAAAAAACCATAAAAAATGACGAGCTGGTTCAATCCCTGATTTTCAAAGATCCGGTGTCAAAGGCCAAAATCACCCTCGAGCATGACATCCCGTTTTACAAACTTCAGCAGCGCATTATTTTCGGCAACAACGGACTCATCGATCCGACCAGCATAGACGATTATATTGCGGTAGGCGGATACAGTGCCATGGCCAAATCCCTTTTTGACATGACGCCGGAGAAGGTCATTGCCGAGATCAAGAAATCCGGCCTTAGGGGACGGGGCGGCGGTGGCTTTCCGACAGGCATCAAGTGGGATACCTGCAGAAAACATCACGGCATACGATATGTGATCTGCAATGCGGATGAAGGCGATCCCGGCGCGTATATGGACAGGAGCCTTCTGGAAGGCAATCCGCACAGCGTCATCGAAGGTATGATCATCGGTGCAATCGCAATTGGATCCCATGACGGGTATGTGTATGTCCGGCATGAATATCCCCTGGCCGTTACCAACCTGACAATTGCGCTGGATAAATGCCGGGAATACGGGCTTTTGGGAAAAAACATTCTGGGATCCGGCTTTGATTTCGATATTAACATCAGCCGAGGCGGTGGTGCGTTTGTCTGCGGTGAATCCACGGCATTGATGGCCTCGCTGGAAGGCAACCCTGGCAGGCCCCGGGCAAAATATGTTCATACCGTCGAAAAAGGGTTCAAGGAAGGCCCATCCAATCTGAACAACGTGGAAACCTGGGCCAATGTGCCGATTATTATTAACAAGGGTGCAGACTGGTACGCCGCTATTGGCACCAAACACAGCAAAGGTACTAAAATCTTTTCCCTGGTTGGAAAAGTTGTCAACACAGGCCTGGTGGAAGTTCCCATGGGAACAAGTCTTCGAAAAATAATTTATGACATTGGCGGTGGAATTCCAAGAAAGAAAAAATTCAAGGCAGTGCAGACCGGCGGCCCATCCGGAGGATGCATTCCCGAACAGTTTCTGGATCTGGGTGTCGATTTCGATGAGTTGTCGAAAGTTGGATCCATCATGGGATCCGGGGGTATGATCGTCATGGATCAGGACACTTGCATGGTGGATGTAGCCCGGTATTTTCTCGATTTTCTCAAAGAAGAGTCCTGCGGCCAGTGCAATCCCTGCCGTGAAGGCATAAAACAGATGCTCGACATTCTTACCAATATCTGCCAGGGAAACGGCAAGGAGGGAGATATCGAACTTCTGGAAGAGTTGGGAGTCATGATTCAGAGGTTCTCGCTATGCGGTCTGGGAACATCAGCGCCAAACCCGGTTCTCACAACAATTTTATATTTCCGGAATGAATACGAAGCCCATATCAGGGATAAGAAATGCCCGGCAGGCGTGTGCAAACCGTTATTTTATTATGATATCGATCCTGAGACCTGTACCGGCTGCCGCAGCTGCGCAAAAAAATGTCCGCAGGAAGCGATCACCGGAGACAAAAAGAAGCCTCATCAACTCGACCAGTCCAAGTGCATCAAATGCGGTATCTGCTATGATACCTGCAAATTTGACGCAATTGTGATTCGATAATTATAAGGGGTATGATTTATGATAACATTCAAACTCAATGGTAAAACCGTTCAGGGCGAAGAAGGCCAGTATATCCTTCAGGTCGCCCAGAAATACGGGGTTGATATTCCTACCCTTTGTCATCACAAGGCTCTGGAACCGGCCGGCATGTGCCGGCTGTGTACGGTAGAGCTTTTTGATGGCCGGCGGACCCGGTTTGTCACCTCGTGCAATTATCCCATCTGGGAGGGCATGGACATCAAAACCGACTCCGAGGCCGTGCACCTGGGGCGGAAACTCATCGTCGAACTTCTGATGGCGAGATGTCCGGATGTTCCCGTCTTAAAAGAATTGGGTGAAAAATACGGCATTTCGGAAACCCGGTTCAAAAAAGAGGAAGACACCTGTATTCTCTGCGGCCTGTGTACGCGGATCTGCACGAAAATGGGAAACAGCGCCATCAGTTTGACAGGCCGCGGCGTGGATATGAAAGTGGATACCCCGTTTCATCTCCAGACGGACGTCTGCATGGCCTGCGGGGCATGTGCATCGGTCTGTCCCACCGGGCATATTACCCTGGAAAAGATTCGCGACAGCGTCACCACCAATAAATTCAAACACATTCCCTCCGAATATGACATGGGTCTGAAAGGCCGTAAACCCGTTTATGTGCCCTATGCCCAGGCCGTTCCCAACACGCCGGTTATTGACCGGTCGGTCTGCGTTCATTTTAAAACCGGCGGATGCCAGGTCTGTAAGGAATTCTGCGGAGTCGATGCAATTGATTACACAATGCAGGATGAAGTTGTCGAACTGAATGTCGGGTCCATCATTCTGTCACCGGGGTACCAGCCATTTGACCCATCCAAATTCGATTCATATGGATACTCCAAACATCCCAACGTGATTACGGCCATGGAAATGGAGCGGATTCTGTCCGCTTCGGGCCCCACAGCCGGACATCTTGTTCGCCCTTCTGATCATAAGGAACCAAAAAAAATAGCCTGGTTCCAGTGTGTCGGCTCTCGTGATATGAACAAATGCGATCATGCCTACTGCTCTTCAGTCTGCTGCATGTATGCAATCAAAGAAGCCGTAATTGCCAAGGAACATTCCGGAAGCGGCCTGGACTGCGCTGTATTTTACATGGACATGCGGACTCATGGGAAAGACTTCGAACGGTTTTACAACACGGCCAAAGACAAACACGGGGTGCGGTTCATCCGCAGCCGGGTGCATACCATCGAACCGGTTCCCGGCACCGATGATCTGAGCATCCGGTATATCACGGAAAGCGGTGAGAGCGTTGTTGAGGTGTTCGATCAGATCGTGCTGTCAGTCGGCATGGAAATATCCCCGGAAGTGATAGGCATGGCAAAAGATCTTGGAATCGAACTGACTCCGGGCAATTTCTGTCAAACCACCACATTTGAACCGGTTGCTACATCCCGGCCCGGAATTTTTGTTTGCGGTGCTTTCCAGGGTCCCAAGGATATCCCCCAGTCTGTAATTGATTCCAGCGCGGCTGCGTCTGCTGCCGGAGAGATTCTGGCCGAATCGAGGAATACATTGACCCGCGCCAAGGAAATAATTCCGGAAACCAATGTTATCGGCGAACGCCCCCGAATCGGTGTGTTTGTCTGCCGCTGCGGGATCAACATAGCCGGTGTTGTCAATGTTCCATCCGTAGCGGAATATGCGGCGACCCTTCCTTACGTGGAGTATGCGACCGACAATCTCTATTCCTGCTCTCAGGACACCCAGGAAACCATGGAGCAGATAATCAAGAAGGAGAGATTAAACAGGGTTGTTGTTGCCGCCTGTACACCCAAGACGCATGAGCCGCTGTTCCAGGAGACCCTTATTAACGCCGGTCTTAACAAGTATCTATTTGAGATGGCCAATATTCGAAACCATGACTCCTGGGTCCATAAAAACAATCCGGATCTGGCCACACAAAAGGCTAAAGATCTCATTCGATCAGCGGTTTACAAAGTGGCCCTGACGATGCCTTTGGCTGAAGCGGAACTTCAGATAAAGTCTGCAGCTCTGGTCGTTGGCGGAGGCATTGCTGGAATGACCGCGGCCAGAAGCCTCTCGCTTCAGGGTTATGAAACCCATATCGTGGAAAAAAACCCGGTTCTGGGCGGTCAGGCCAGAAATCTGTATCGGACGGCCAAAGGCGAGGACATTCAGCAGCAACTGAATACACTTATGCAGGATGTAAATCAGGACGACAACATTCATGTTCATCTGAATGCCGAGCTGGTTCAGATGGATGGATTTGTGGGCAGTTTCAAATCCACACTGAATGCTGCCGGTCAGGAAACCGTTGTGGAACATGGCGTGGCTGTCCTGGCAACCGGGGCATCCGCCTATCGTCCGACGGAATATCATTATGGCGAGGATTCACGTATATTAACCAGCCTGGAGCTGGATAAGAAATTCATGGAAAAAGATTCTTCGCTGTCATCCCTCCAGTCTGCCGTGTTCATTCAGTGCGTGGGATCCAGGGAACCGGATCGGCCTTATTGCAGCCGGGTTTGCTGCACCCACTCGATCGACAACGCACTGATCCTGAAAGAGATGAACCCGGGAATGAATATATATGTGCTGTACCGTGATATTCGAACCTATGGGGAACGGGAGTATCTGTTCAAGGAAGCACGGGAAAAAGGCATCATCTTCATTCGGTATTCAATGGATAAAAAACCCGAAGTCAGCCTGAACCAGGGCAAACTATCGGTTAAATTGGTGGATCACATTTTGGGGATGCCGCTTGAAATCGAGACCGATCTCATCACCCTGGCCACGGCAATCATTCCGAACCGGGATGAAAAACTGGCCAATTTCTTCAAGGTTCCAATGAACGCCGATGGATTTTTCGTGGAGCGCCATGCTAAACTGGGCCCGTCTGAATTTGCGACTGACGGTGTATTTCTCTGCGGTATGGCCCATTATCCCAAACCTATCGATGAATCAATAGTTCAGGGCAAGGCTGCGGCATCACGGGCCGTCACCCTTCTGGCCAGAAAAACCATTCATACCAGTGGAACAGTGGCTGAAGTTGTCCCGGCCAACTGTAGCACTTGCGGTGTCTGTGTTTCTATCTGTCCCTATTCTGCGCCGTCGTTTATTGAGGAAACCGCCCGGTTCAATCCGGGAAAGGCCCAGATCAATCCGGTTTTGTGCAAAGGGTGCGGCCTTTGCGTTGCCTCCTGCCGGTCCGGTGCCATTCGTCTGAAGGGGTTTGACAACGATCAGATATTTGCGCAGATCACCGCGCTGAACGAAGCTGTATAAATAATTTGAGATTTCTAATTTCAAATTTGAGATTCAACGAAGGAGAAGATTATGTCTGAAAGGGAACCAAAAATCGTCAGTTTTCTCTGCAATTGGTGCAGCTACGGAGCTGCAGATCTTGCAGGTGTGGGGAGAATGGAATATCCGCCAAACATCAGGGTCATCAGGATACCATGCACCGGGCGTATGAGCCCCAAGTTTTTCCTAGCGGCCCTCATGCAGGGGGCTGACGGTGTCTGGGTATCCGGGTGACATCCGGGCGAATGCCATTACCTGGAAGGTAATTACTATGCACGGAGAAAATTCGGACTCTTTAAAAATCTTATGGAACACATGGGCGTTGAACCAGGCCGGCTGAGTTTTTCCTGGATTTCCTCTGCCGAATCGACCAAGTTTGTCGACGTGGTTAAGGAAGTTACGGCGACTGTAAAGGCCCTGGGGCCTAATATTAATTTTAAGAAAACAGCTAAGGTAGCTTAACATGTTAGGATATATTGATAATATAAGGGAAATATCTAAACGGCTTTTGGACGAGGGCAGGGTGGATATGATAATAGGTTTCCGTAAAGGAACCATCCCATTGATGAATGAACCCTGTTTCGTGAAGAACTCCGGTGAGTTGTCAACGCTTGTCTGGGACAGTAATTGCGGAATCAACCTGGCTAATTATCTTACCGACAGGAAGGAAAAAATAGGAATTGTTGCCAAGGGGTGTGATTCAAGAAATATCGTAACCCACATCATTGAGAACAAGATCAAGCGGGAAAAGCTGGTAATCATCGGAATTCCGTGCAAGGGAATGGTGGATAAACGGAAAATCGCAGGGATGTTTGAAAACGGTATCGAGGATATTACAGAAGAAGATAACATCATCCGAGTCAAAAGCCGGGGCGTGGAGACCAGCCTGAACAAATCCGATCTGCTTCAGGAAAACTGCGCTCTCTGCGTTCACCGCAACCCCGTGATTTATGATGAACTTGCCGCTCCTTTGATTGAAGAACAGAAGAGCGTTGACCGATACGCCGATGTCCTCCGGATCGAAGCCATGACCGCACAGGAAAAATGGGAGTATTTTAAGGATCTGATTTCCCCGTGTATACGGTGCTATGCGTGCCGGAATGCCTGTCCTCTGTGCTATTGTCCCACCTGTTTTGTTGATGAATCACGACCCCAGTGGTGCGGAAAGAGTCAGGACGAAATCGACACCCGGACCTTTCATTTTCTGAGGGCCTACCATTGCGCAGGCCGCTGCACCGATTGCGGCGCGTGCGAGAGGGCATGCCCGGTCGGAATAAAAGTCCGGCAGTTCACCAGCAAGCTCAACAAGGACTGCCTGGATATGTTTGGCTGGGAAGCCGGACTATCTCCGGATCAGAGGCCGCCGCTTGATACCTATAAACCGGCTGATCCGGGTGATTTCATAAAATAATTAATTTATAACCCGCAACATAAATAAGGTATTGCCATGAAGGTTATTAAAATCGATAAAAAAGACTGGGCCGGAGGAATAGAAAAAATTCAGAGTTCTTACCGTTTGTACGGTCCGGTCAAGAGTGATGCATTTCACGATTTCAAAGCGCTTGAAAAGGGAGAATTACCGGATCTGAATTTTTCTAACACACGCGTTTCCCCGAAATCGGTAGTCTATCCTCAATCCGAGGTTATGTTTGAATATTCTCTGGACGAAAAAGACGCTGAGCATCATATATTAAAGGATGCAGCAAAGGATTATTCGCCAAAGGCTGTACTGGGAATCAGGCCCTGTGACGCGGCCTCTTTTCTGCTTGTAAAGCGCAACTTTGATACCCCTGAATATAAGGACCCTTACTGGATAAAATCATATGAAGCCACAACATTTGTGGGGTATGCCTGCAATAATCCATGCGCAACCTGCTTTTGTACTACGGCCGGCTCCGGCCCTTTTAATGAAGAAGGTCTGGATGTGCTCCTTGTTGATGAGGGCGATTGCTATTATGCGAAAGTGATCACGTCAAAGGGAGAAAGCCTGTTAAATGCAGCCGGATGGAAAACCGGGGCTGATGGGGGAGCTCCTGACAAAATTGCGGCTCTTGAGAAAGAAGCCGGGTCCAGGATAGCCTCTTCTGTCACAACCGGCCGGCTTAAAGACAAAAAGACAACAGAACTCTATGAGGCTCCTTTCTGGGAAGATGTCTCGTTTGCCTGCATTAACTGCGGAACCTGTACATACCTTTGTCCGACATGCTGGTGTTTTGATATCCAGGATGAAAATTCGGGATGTTCGGGTGTACGCATGCGAAACTGGGACAGCTGCATGTTCCCGCTCTTTACAATTCATGGAACAGGGCACAATCCGAGAGGAACTAAACTGCAAAGGGTGCGCCAGAGATTCATGCATAAACTGAAATATTACGTCGACAAGTATGATAATGGAATTCAGTGCGTCGGCTGCGGCCGCTGCATTCGATCCTGTCCGGTTAACATTGATATACGCAAGGTCTGTGACATGATGAACAGTTATGATCCAAAAGCCTGCGCTTGCCCAGCAAAGTGATAAAGGGGGGTATTAAAGTGCTAAATCCATATATGCCTTATCCTGTACGTATAGATGAAATAATTACTGAAACGGAAGACAGGAATCTTAAAACATTCAAGTTTGTATTTTTAAACCCCGGCGACGAAGAAAAATTTTCGTACAGGGCCGGGCAGTTTGCGGAGCTTTCGGTGACAGGGAAAGGAGAAATACCGATAGGCATTGCCTCATCTCCAACCGAAAAGGGCTTTGTCAAATTTACTGTAAACAAGGTCGGGCTTGTGTCTTCATATCTTCATTCAATGAAGGTCGGTGATATTATGGGCATAAGGGGACCCCTTGGTAATTCATATCCATGGGATACTCTTGAGGGGAAAAATGTTGTTATAATAGGAGGCGGTTTTGCCTTTACGACGTTACGTTCCTCAATAATTTTCATGCTGGATCCTGCTAACCGCAAGAAATTCAAAAATATTAATGTCATATACGGCGCCCGTTCACCCGGAATGCTTCTTTACAGGGATGAACTTGCCGCATGGGAAAAGCGCGATGACATAAATATGCATATTACGGTTGATGCAGTAAATGATCCTGACTGGAAATATAATGTGGGTTTTGTGCCTGCAATAACCGAAAAAAAGGCTCCCAGCGCTGATGCTGATACATATGCAATCATTTGCGGGCCTCCTATAATGATTAAGTTCACCCAGCCTGTTCTTGATAAACTTGGATACGGGCATGACCAGATAATAATGTCCCTTGAAAACAGGATGAAATGCGGAATAGGGATGTGCGGAAGGTGCAATATAGGGAAGGAATTTGTCTGCAAGGACGGCCCTGTTTTCACTCTTGCACAGCTGAATGCTACACCAAGGGAATACTGACGGCTTCGTAAAAAGCCATTCTGCTGTGTTGCGCTTCATCTTTCGTCATTGCAGCGTACCAATATTATGTACGCTTCACTCCTCAAGATTCGCGCGCCTTGCATAATGGACTTTTTACTTTGCCGTCTGAATTTCGACTTTTGAATGTATCAATCCTGATGGTGGCCAATTAAAATGGTCCGGATAGTTTAAATCATATTTTATGTTGACATTGAAGACCTAATAATATTAATAAAACTACTGATATTTATCAAAAGCAAAACAGGCTGTAAGCCGAGAAAATAATTAAACGAAAAGGAGGAAATTCAATGCCGGAAGTACAATTTGGTGGAAAAACATTTGTTGTGGATGAGGACGGTTTTATTGATTCCTATACCAACTGGAGCCAGGATTGGGTTCAGTTTGTGAAAAAGGAAGAGGGAATAGATGAATTAACCCCGGAACATCAGCAGGTTATCACTGTACTCCGTGAATATTATGAGAAAAACGGAATTGCCCCGATGGTTCGTGTTCTTTCTAAAGTTACTGGTTTTAAACTGAAGCATATTTATGAGCTTTTCCCCTCAGGTCCTGGTAAGGGAGCATGTAAAATGGCTGGTCTTCCTAAACCGACAGGATGCGTCTAACAGATAAAAAGTGACGGATTATCCATTAATTCAAAAGGCTCTGCAGAAAAAGCAGGGCCTTTTGTTTTTATTTAGGAAGTTCTGATGATTATTACGGTAAAAACCGGTCAAAAAACAGAACTGATTGATATAACATCAAAAATACAGGAGGCTGTTTCTGCTTCGTGTACCGGGAAGGGCATGGAAAATGGCCTGTGCATGATTTATGTTCCTCATACAACAGCGGGAGTTACAATAAACGAAAACGCGGATCCGGATGTAAAATCCGATATTCTGATGATATTAAATAAAATTGTTCCATGGGAAGCCGGATACAGGCACATGGAAGGAAATTCTCCGGCGCATGTCAAGGCTACCCTTGTCGGAGCTTCAGAGCTTGTCGCGTTTGAAAATAAAAAACTTCTGCTTGGAACGTGGCAGGGAATTTTTTTCTGCGAATTTGACGGACCGAGGACGAGAAAAGTGCATGTTAAGATGATGCCGGGATTTAGGCATGAGATATAGTAACGAGTAAATGGTAAATAGTGACGAGAACAGGCAATTAACCTGTCACTATTCACCCGTCACTATTTACTTCTAGAGGGGCGGAAAGGCAGGAAGCATGAATTTTTCCCTTGATGAGACGGACAAGGCAATATTGAATCTCATCCAATCAAATTTTCCTATATCATCAAGTCCTTATCTTGTGATTGCAGACAGGCTTGGTTTTGCTGAAGATGACGTTATTAAAAGGCTAAAAAAACTTAAGAAAAACGGGATAATCCGCAGGATAGGGGGAAACTTTGTGCCTGAAAAGCTGGGTTTTGTGAGCACCCTTTGCGCTGCGGTTGTGCCTGAAGAAAAGATGGAATCCTTCGCAAAAACAATAAACCGGTATCCCGGCGTGACACATAATTACCTGAGAGACGGAAGTTTCAATGTCTGGTTTACGTTTATTGCGCCTTCCATGAAGGAGATTAATACAAATCTGAAGCATATCTCAAAAGAAACCGGTGTAAATGAGATTATAAATCTTCCTGCGACAAAAGTTTTCAAGATTAAGGCTCATTTTGACTTATGAAAGATATCAGGATAGCTGCAGTTATTTTCCATTCCGAATCGTATCAACCATCACGTAATATAGAATCCATGGAAAAATGGGTAAGGTCTGCAAAAGAAACAGGCGTTGATATAATCTGTTTTCCGGAATTGAATGTTACAGGATATGGGACAGGCGGAAGGATTGCCGGGATATCAGAAAAAATACCCGGTGAGATTACGGGAAAGCTTGCTCGTATATCTTCAAATTACAGTATCATCATACTTGCCGGTATGGCAGAAATAGACGGGGCAGGCCGCATATATGTCAGCCATCTTGTTATAAAACCTGACGGATATACAGGCGTTTACAGGAAGCTGCATATTGCGCCTTTTGAAACAGGGATGTTTACGCCCGGAAATGAAGTTCCACTGTTTGAAGCCGCCGGTATTAAATTTGGAATTCAGCTTTGCTACGACGCGCATTTTCCCGAACTTTCGACGAAATTGGCGCTTATGGGAGCCGATGTTATATTCATACCGCACGCTTCTCCAAGGGGGACGGCCGCTGAAAAACACAGGTCGTGGATGCGCCACCTCACAGCAAGAGCTTTCGACAACGGCCTTTTTGTAGTGGCATGCAACCAGTGCGGAGAAAATTCCGCCGGCCTGCAATTTCCGGGTACAGGTGTGGTTATCAGTCCTTTGGGTGAAGTTATTGAGAAGAACACAAGCGGGAAGGAAGGAATGATTATTGCGGATCTCAGTGCGGAAGATTTGGATAAGGTACGCAATAATAAGATGAGCTATTTTCTGCCGAACAGAAGGCCGGAAGTTTATTAGGCATGAGGCGGAAGGCAAGAGGCATGAGGCATGAGGAGCAAGGAACATTTTGATGAATCGTGAAGAAAAAAAGATAATGGGGCTTACTGCGGCGGCGCATCCCCTTGTGCATTTATTTGAAGGAGTGCTGCCTCCCCTGATACCTTTGCTGATAGCTGATTTTGCAACGGATTATTTTCACCTTGGGATAATAGTTTCAGTTTTTTCATATGCCTTTGGAATAGGTTCGCTGCCTGCCGGTTTTTTAGCCGATAAACTGGGGCCGCGCCGTCTCGTTACATTTTTTCTTTTCGGGTCGGGCCTCCTTTCGGTTCTTGTATTCTTTATTCCGTCACTTTTAGCCTATGGAATTATTATGGGGTTTATAGGGCTTTTCTGCAGCATGTACCATCCGGCTTCTAATACGCTGATAAGCCAGTCTATCCGGGAAAAGGGAAAGGCCTTTGGCATTCATGGCATTACAGGCAGCCTTGGTGTTGCTTGTGTACCTGTGCTTTCCGCGTGGTTTGGCGCAAACATGGGATGGAGAGCTCCCCATGTAATTTTTGGTTTTATCGGCATTGCCGCTGCAGTTTATTCTTTGTCGGTACCGGCAAAATCCGAATTCTCGACAGAATGCCTTGATGATAAAAACAGACCGAAAAAAGGGATATCTTATCTTAACCTGGTTGTTTTTTATTGTTCAGCAGCGGCCCTCGGGCTGACATACAAAGGTATAATGACCTTTCTTCCGGCTTACATGGGGGAAAAAATACATTTTGGATATATTAGATC
>JAHJJB010000054.1 GCA_018823005.1 Pseudomonadota bacterium
CACTTTTGTTGATCCTGCAACATGTAGTATTTACTCATTATATTCCTCCAATAGGGTCTTAAATCGGTTCTATTTTCACAAATTCGAAGCTGCCGCCGGATAGCCGCTGTTTAATGTACGGCCTGTTGGTGCTGGAGAGTGACAGCATTAATGGCAATTCCCTATACCCGCTTGACGCTAACAAATGTGTCGTGAAGAGCCGGACTGCCGCCGATCTTGTCCATAATGCTCTCCTGGAGCACGGCATCAGAAACTCCCTTTTGGTAGGAGCGGCCTGCCTTTTCCGCCTCATGACCGAATCCGTGAATCATAAAAACCGCTTCCGGATGAATCAGGTCGGTTACCTTGGCACGGATCCTGCCGGAACCCACCTTTGAAGATACTTCGACCATGGCCCTGTCGCTGATGCCCAGTTTTGCCGCCCTGCCTTCATTGATCCAAAGGACGTTTTCTGAACATAATTCGTTCAGATAGGGGTTGTTCTGGGTGGACACATGGGTATGCAGGGCGTTTCGCCCAACCAAGAGCCTGAATAGACCCTCGGGTGGTGAGGGCATAGGCGTGTAGGCTGGAAAGGATTCGAAACCGGCATTTTCCAACAGCGAAGATTTGAACTCGATTTTGCCGGACGGTGTTTTTAATTTGATACCATTCTTGCGATCCCAGAAGATCTGGTCCTTTCCGTAGGCGACAAACCCTTTTTTCTCGAAGTCCTCTATGGTAAAGCCGGTTCCCTCTAGCTGCCAGGCCACCAGTTCTTCCATATTTTCATAGGGGAAGAATTTTCCAATCCCCAGCCGCTCGCCGATTTGTTTGAGAATTATGGCGCCATCGAGTGTGTCGTGGCGCGGGGCAACGGTCTGTTTTCTCAAGAACATCTGGGGTTTAAGGCCATTGGCCTGCTGAATGCAGTCGGTCCTTTCCAGATAGAAGGACTCCGGTAAAATTACATCGGCGTACCATGCGATATCGCTGTAATTGATGTCGATGGCCACGATGAGGTCGAGCTTTTCCAAAGCCTTTTTGGTTAAGTTCGTATCCGGGATGGACATCAAAGGGTCAAAACGGAAGGCAATCAACGCTTTGATGGGATAGGGATCTTCATTCAGGATGGCATGGGGGAGCATTTGTCCGACTCCATGCGCCGGGTCTGGCAGCGGTAATTCAGGGGTGCCCACTTTATCAAATCGGGGCGCTTCAATCTTGGAGAATTTCTGGTCTGTCAGTTTACGGGCCGGTTTGCCTCCGACTTCTCCGGGACCTTTCTTGAAGAAAAACCCGCCTTTGGCTTCGACACTCCCCATCAGGGTATTAAGGATCATGATGGAACGCCGCATATATGTTTCGTTGGTATGACTGGCGCCGCGGTAACCGAAGTGAAAAATGACCGCCGGCTTGTCCTCGGCGACCTCACGCGCCATCTCAACGATGGTTGCGGCCAGTATCCCCGTCTCCTTTTCGGCCCATTCCGGCGTGTAGTCATTAACAAAAGCCTGCAATTCTCCTAAGCCCAGCACCCATTTGTCCACGTATTCGGCATCATACAGATTCTCCTTTAAGATGACGTTAATCAGTGCGTAATTAAGAGCAAGGTCGGTGCCCGGCCGTATCATCAGGTACCGGTGGGCCTTGGTGGCGGTAACAGTAACCCGCGGGTCGATATAAGTCAGCTTGGCCCCTTTTTCCAGGGCCTCCATCATGCCGTTTACCGGTTTGACCTCTATAGCCTCAAACAGATTGCGGCCGAACAGGATAAAGTGTTTGGCGTTCTTGTAATCCATGTTCATCTCTGTATCGGGACAGCCAAACAGTGAACGACAGGCGGTGTTCACCGAACCCTTACAGAGCGCATCATGGGTAAAGTGGTTCGGTGATTTGATTGCCTTTAAAAATGTTTTGCTCACGTGGGTGGCGAGTTGGGTACGCTCAGCGAGGACAACGCTGTGGCCGCCGAATTTCTCAATGATCTCTTTCAATTTGTCCGAGGTGTAATCGAGCGCCTCGCTCCAGCTGGCTTTGCGCCAGTGTCCAGCACCACGCTTGCCGACCCGGATCAAAGGTGACTTCACCCGCTGATCGTCGTAGAGAGAAGATATGCTGGCGGCGCCTCGAGCGCAGAGACTGCCTTCCATCCCAGCTACATGGGGGTTCCCTTCAATAAATTTGACCTGCCCGTCCTTGACTGCGACTTTGATGGGACAGCGCGCCGAACACATGAAACATAAGCTGTAAACTTCCTTCTCCATTGCAAATAATCCTCCGAATAATTGTATTAAAAAATGATGGCTCCTTAAAAAGTATATTTTCCCCTCTTCCCGCAGGAGGGGGAGTGGGAAGAGGGGAAAATTCGGACTTCTTGCGAAACCGTCAATTAAATGCATATAGCAATATTTGTACCAGAAAAATTGTTGATTGAATTTATTAAAAAAAGTTGTAATCATTATAATTGCCTAATGATAACAGCATGATAAATTTGTGGATGGAGATACATGAATCATGCAACAAAATGTAAAAAAGAATCGTGATGCAATATATTTATTGCAGCGCAGCATTAGATATGCAGAGTTATATCGCTTTGTATTTATGTATTATTATGCTTTCCCCTGAATGAGAGCATGATATTGATTGCATTAATAATCCGGTTTTTAATATCCGGATGAAAGCGAATCAAAAATCACATCTTCTGCTGTTTCTGGATAACCAGCTCAATTCATGACAATAAACTGGACTTTGGTATAGATTCTTCAAATGAATATTTTGCTGTAAACATAATGGCATACCCCTTGCTTTCTATTCGTAGATAATAAGCAGCTATGAACCATTAAACAATAAAAAAATCTTCGGGGGGTGAGAAAAGCAAAAGAAGCGTTTAACAAGAAGGACAAATATTGTATCGGAAATTAAATCTTAATAATCAAAGAGGAAAAAGATGAATAAAAATTTAAAAGCAGTTTTAATGCTATTGCTGATTTCAGCAGTTTTTGTATTGCCGATTGCTTTAGCCGGTGAGGCGCATGCGGGCAAACTCCAGGATGCCATAGCAAAGGCACCCCAGGGAGTTGAAAAAGGACAGATTGACCCGGCAGCAAAGCCCGGATATCTCGGAATTCCCGGCGGCCTCCAGATCAACCTGTTTGTGGCTTTCATCTGGGCCGTCTGGGTGGGTTGGGTCTTTTCCACGGTCGGAGCTTTCGGCGGGATCATGGCCGGAGTGGGTCACATCTCCATTTTCGGCCTGGGAGCATACGCCAAAACCTTCAAAGACTCGGCGCCTGAACTGAACAAATTCATAACAGACAGCATCCGGGTGTCCAACCAGTGGCTGGTCGGGCTGTCGGCCATGGTCTCCAGCGTCAACTACGCCAAGCAGAAGCGTTTAATTATTCCGCTCGGTTTATGCCTTGGTATGGGTTCGCTTATTGCGGCCTTCCTAGTGGTTTACACCACCATGGGTAAAATCAAGTTTTCCGAGTATCAGGGATACTTCGGCCTTATCGTTTTCATCATAGGCGCTTTCATGGTTTATGAAATGACTCCCAAGGGACAGGCCGGCAAGAAAAATGCCAAAGCAGCAGCCAAGGCATTCGAGGATACCATCAAGCAGAAGGGCGACATCACCTCGCAGGGAGTTAAAACGCAGGGTTTCAACATGAAGCGGATCGAGATTTCCTTCTTCGGACAGACATTCGGCTTCAGCCCGATCTGGGCCTTCGTGGGCGGTTTCTTCATCAGCGCAATCTCATCGTTTATAGGCGTGGGCGGCGGCTTCCTGTATGTTCCCTTTCTGGCCAGCGTAGTCGGTCTCCCGATGTTCGTTGCGGCCGGGACATCAGCTCTGGCGGTTTTGATCAGCATGATTCTCTCGATATTCAACTTCATGATCAAGGGCGTCACGGTCGACTGGCTCATGATAGGTGTTGAACTCGTGGGTATTTTCATCGGCTCCATGGTCGGACCCCGCACCGGAAAATATATTCCGGAAAAGGGTCTGAAATGGTTCTTCATCGTACTGGCCTGCTATGTGGGTCTTGATTACACACTCAGAGGTTTCTTCAACTACCGTATATTCAGTTGATGACGGATTGTGCTGTGCCGGCTTCTGCAGATTGAGAGGCCGGCACAGCAGGTTTATAAGTGATAGAAATGAACAATATGTTTATTGAAATAATGAGGACGATAGATCCTTTTCTTATAGCCCCCTATCGCTTTACCGGTGATGAGTTTGCCGGTTTTTTGATAGGGACTTTTTGTTTGTGCATGTTGTGTGTAGTGCTCGGGGAACTGACTATTTCAGCGGCCATCCGTTTTAACCGAAAGCACCTTCAGGAACTCAAGCAGGAGATTACGCACAAGGAGAGGCTTAGCTTCCAGGCTTATGCTGAAGACGACAAGGTCAGCTACAAAGCGCTGAACAAGGAAGCAAGCGAGGCATGGGGCCGTCACTTCTTTACAATGGCGGCATATTCGGCAGGCATTCTCTGGCCGGTGCCTTTTGCCCTGGCGTGGATGCAGACCAGGTTTCAGGGCGTAGACTTTGAGCTGATTTTCCCTCTCAATCGCCTTCTTGCAGACAATGTGGGCTATCCCTTCATCTTCATTCCTCTGTATATTCTTGCCCGTATCGTGTTCAAATACTTAAGACCGAGACTGCCCTATTTTCGTGGCGTCCAGGCCATGCTCGACAAAAGCGGGGCGGAAAGCGGCTGACAACAAATAAATCCTTTTAAATCCTGAAATTATCATGGTACAATTACCCGCCATGAAATATATCTTAAACAAAACAATAAAATTCCTGCCGGTTTTTTTTTCTGTTTTATTTTTTTCAGAACCGGCCTCGGCTACCCAGACACATGGAGGCATTGAAGGGGTTTATGCCCATCAGTTTGGCCATCTTTTTTTCCTTGTTTCAATGGGAATTCTGGTCTTCTGGCTGAGAGAAAGAGATCTGGTGAAACAGAAAGGATGGCGGTTTATACAATATTCGGCTATTTTTTTTATTCTATGGAATTTTGACACTTTCCTTGTTCATCTTTTAGATGAACAGCTTGAGATTATAAACGTAAGCAAAATTGACGCAGCCCTGATACTCGTTGAAGCAAGCCGCGGTGGAAGATTTATCGAGGCGGTTTATTATGCCGCCAAGCTGGATCATCTTTTTTGTGTTCCGGCCATGTGGTTTCTTTATTCCGGATTAAAATGTCTGTTAAAGGAATCAGATATCGATTTGCAGGAAGAGAGGATTCAATGACGATATCTTCTTTTCCTGTAATTTTTGTCGACATTGCCGGCTCCGTTCTGATGATAATCCTGTCATCTATGTGCCTCAATCCTGTCCACAGGCTGAAAAACCGCGATCCGAACAACGTAATATGGACTTACCTTCTGTGGGTCTGCTATGGGCTTTTCCTTTTTGCCGTATCGAGATCGGTGGGGCATCTGTTGAAACAGGTTCTCGTTATGACCGCGAACGAAGAAATATGGAAGGTAATCAATCCGTTCAGCGGAGCCGTGAACACTTTCATGTTTATAATTGTGTCATCCGCAACTCTTTTCTTTGAGCGGATCTGGAAAATTTATCAGCAGATTTCAAAAGACAGGCAGGCGATTCAATCCGCCCACAGGGAGCTTCTTAATCTCAATCAGAATCTTGAACGGCTTGTCGAGGAGAGAACAGAGGCCCTTGCCGTTTCGGAGCACAAGTACAGGCGGATTTTTGAAGTTTCAAAAGACATGATAGTTGTTACGGGGAAAGACGGCATAATAATGGAGCTTAACCCCGAAGGATACGCAATACTCGGATTAAAGAGATCCTGCAGCTTAAACAGCATGAAATTTAAGGATTTCTTTTCAGATGAAAAAGAGTGGGAACGCATTGAAAAAATAGTTGAGAGGAAAGGTTTTGTTACAAATCTTGAGATAGAGCTGAAGCGCTCCGACGGCGTCAGGATGGGAGCACTTGTAAGCGGAAGCTTTGACGCAGGCCTGCCCGGGAAGGAGGATGCAATCCATTTTCTCGTCAAGGATATTGAGCAGAGAAGACTGATGGAAAAGCAGATGGCCCAGGCCGACAAGCTTGCTTCAATAGGTCAGCTTTCAGCAGGGATAGCACACGAGATCAACAATCCGCTTGGGGTGATTCTGGGCTACACCCAGCTTCTCCTGCGGAACGAAAAGGAAGAGACGGACAGATACAACGATCTCAAAACGATAGAAAAGCATGTAAAAAACTGCAAGTCGATCGTAAAGGACCTGCTTAACTTTGCAAGGAGTTCAAAGCCTGAAATAAAAACAACGATGATCAATGAAGCCGCCGATGATGTGTTGAATTTCATCCTGCATCACTCAAAACTGGATGGAATAGATATTATCCGGAATTATGACAAAGGCGTGCCTCCCATGCTCCTTGATGAGAAGAAGATAAGGCAGGTCCTGATAAATCTTCTGATGAATGCGGGGCATGCCGTAGGAAAGAAAGGCAGTATCGGCCTTTCAACGGAATATATAAGGCAGGATAATAAAGTGGCCATAAAAGTTTCCGATACGGGATACGGGGTAAAGAAAAAAGATCTGCCGAGGATATTTGATCCTTTTTTTACGACAAAACCGACCGGGGAAGGAACCGGCCTGGGGCTTTCGGTTAGTTACGGGATTGTGAAAAGCCATGGAGGCGATATTCTCGTTGAAAGCGAACCGGGGAAGGGGACAAAATTTACTGTGCTTTTGCCGGTGTTTTCGCCTGAAGCAGGAAGGTAAGAAATATATGGAAATAAAAATACTCGTTGTAGATGATGAGCCTGATATGCGGCAGCTTTTAAAGCGGAGTCTTGAGCCTGATCTCGGATGCAGGGTCGAGACGGCCTCTTCAGGAGAAACGGCGCTTAAAATTCTTGAAGAAAACAATGTTGATATGGTTCTGGCCGATATAAAGATGCCGGGCATGGACGGGCTTGAACTACTGGAGCTGATAAAAAGGGATCATCCTGATCTGACGGTAGTAATGATGACCGCATTCGGCCGGATTGAAATGGCTGTTGAAGCCATGAAGAGGGGAGCCTACGATTTCATAACAAAGCCTTTTGACCATGATGCCCTGATCCTCAGGCTTCAAAATGCTGTAGAAAGAAGCAGGCTTCTGAAGGAAAATCGCAGACTTCTGAAGGAAAGTCAAAATACTCACGTATTTCAGAATCTTGTAGGTAACAGTGCTGTAATGGAAAGGGTGTATGAAACCATACAGATGGTTGCTCAAACCGACCTTACTGTTCTTATCACCGGCGAATCAGGAACCGGAAAGGATCTTGTTTCAAGAGCTATTCATGCTTTTAGCAACCGCAGAAAGGGTCCTTTTGTAGCAGTTAACTGCCCAACTGTTCCGGAAAATATTCTTGAAAGCGAATTGTTCGGGTATAAAAAAGGAGCGTTTACACATGCAACCCAGAATAAAACAGGCCTTTTTCAGGAAGCTCACAAGGGATCGATATTCCTGGACGAAATAGGCGATATAAGTCCGACGATTCAGACAAAACTTTTAAGGGTGCTTCAGGAAAAGGAGATTAAACCGCTTGGTGATACAAAGACGATTTCCGTGGATGTCCGCATAATCGCATCAACAAACCGGAATCTTGAAGAGAAGATAAAAAAAGCCGAGTACCGGGAAGATTTTTTCTACCGCCTGAACGTTCTTCCCCTTAAAATGCCTTCCTTAAGAGAGCATCGGGAGGATATTCCCGTTATAGCAAGTCATCTCATTAATAAACATTGCGCAAAACTTAACAAGCCGTTCAAATCAATATCTCCGGATCTTATGAAGAACTTTATGGAAAGAACATGGGAAGGAAACGTAAGGGAGATGGAGAATGTGATATTGCGCGGGATTCTCTACTGTTCAACCGATCTCATCACGCCTGATGATGCGGGAATAACCGGAGATACGCCGAAGGAATGCCCGGAAGAGCTTTCCTCGCAGGACTTGCCGTATAAGGACGCAAAAGAGCGGACCCTCAACCTCTTTAATAAAAATTATATCAGCAGCCTTCTTTTAGCAAACATGGGAAACGTGACTCAGGCGGCAAAACTTTGCGGGCTCGAACGGCAGGCTCTGCAGCAGATTATGAGAAGATACGGTATAAGGGCGGAAGATTTCAGGCAGGAACAGAAACCAAGTGATCAGTGACCAGAAACCAGGAAAGCGCAGGCTGAAGTCCGAAGGCTGAAATTACTAAAAGTCTTCAGTCTAAAAACCTTCAGCCTATTATGCGAACCACAAACCATGAACCGGAGAACCGATTTATGAAGTGTTACGGCAGAGTTAAAGCGATGCGCCTCCAACTTTATCTCACCTTTCATTAAGGACGAGAGGATACCTGCCGAATTCATGAGTTGCATCTACCCAGGCTTTAAAATGTTCGTTGGGTGTAGCCGGGAGAAGCTGACAACTGGGGGCCATCATGATCCCCAAGCCTTCGCCGATTTGAGATATCTGATGTTTCACTTCCTGCCATATTTTTTCTACCGGGCCGTGTACTATGAGATGGCCA